>NZ_JBSQYM010000017.1:0-30102 GCF_055140805.1 Orenia sp. | reverse complement strand
TTTTTATAATGGTAAATTTACTAGCCACAGGTTTCAACCTGTGGTGATAATGACATGTTACACTACGGGTTAAAACCCGTAGCTAAAACTTAAAGTGTCCCAATATATCCATTAAGTTTCATTTTGAATTCACATACCTATATAAAATGAAAATATAATAAGAACAGAATAAATTAGAAGCAACTAATATGAATTGTACAAGAATAGAAGTTAAATTTTAAATTAGGATTAAGTTGTTTAATTTAATCACACAATAAAATTCCAAATATTTATATTTAGTAGTATTTTAAATTTGACTGGTTATCTTAATGGCATTTTTGTGTAAGTTATACGTTATATTTATGTAATTTATTTGTAAATAAAGTTTACATATGGTTAAATATCACTGAAAAAACCTATTAAAAATTCAAAAATACTTGACACAATTCTGTTTCGGGTGTATAATTAACACAAATTTAACATATAGTTCACATGAAGCTGTAAAATAAGAGAGGTGATATATTTGCAATGATTAGTAATAAGGATTTAGGAAAGAAGATTAGAGAGAAGAGAAAACAAAGAGGTCTAAATTTGAGCCAGCTTGCTGAAAGGATAGGATATACATCAAGTTTTCTAAGTCAAGTAGAGAGAGGAATTGCAGATCCATCGATTACATCTTTACGAAAGATTGCTGAGGCCTTTGAAGTCCCTATCTTTTATTTTATGCTAGATAAGGTTGAATATAACCCTGTGGTGAAAAGATGTGATAGAAAGTCATTGATGTTTCCAGGATCAAATCTAACCTTTGAACTTCTTTCACCAGATTTGAAAAGGAATATAGAGATGATCTCGGCTAGATTAGAGCCTGGGGCAGTTACTTGTGAGGAACCTTTAACTCATCATGGGGAGGAGTGTACCTTGGTTATTCAAGGAAGTATGGAGATTCAAATTGGAGAAGAGGTCTATAATTTAGAAGAGGGAGATACTATCTATTATTTTGCCAGTATTCCCCATAAGATAACCAGTACTGGAGAAGAGGACCTTATCTTTGTTTCTGCAATTACTCCACCTGACTTCTAGTATTGGCAATGACTTCTATAAGGAGGGGTGAATAGCTTGTTATTAAAGAATGCCAAGGTTGTAATTGCTGACAAGATCAAAGAGGGTGATGTTAGAATAGAAGGGGAGAAGATTAAAGAGATAGCTAAAGTTTTAAGTCCTAAGCAAGATGAAGAGGTGATTGATCTTGCTGGAAAACTGCTACTACCGGGATTGATTGATAGCCATGTTCATTTCAGCCTCCACTCTCGTGGAACAGTAACTATCGATGACTTTTATAGTGGTGGAGTTTCAGCTGCTTTTGGTGGTGTGACTACCATAATAGACTACGCCGATCAAGTTGATAACTCCTTGATTAAAGGTTTAGTAAAGAGGAAATTGGAGGCTAGAGATAGTGTAATAGATTACAATCTCCATTTATGTGTAGATAATAATTTGAGTTCAGAAAGATATCTTAAAGATTTTTATCGTTTAAGGGAGAATGGTATTTCCAGTTTGAAAGCCTTTACCACTTATTCAGATATTTATATGCTTAATAATAAGAAATGGACTGCTTTATTTAAAGCAGCTAAACAAGCAGAAATGTTAGTAACAGTTCATGCTGAAAATGATCAGATTATTCAAGATAATATCCTGAAATACCGAGCTAAAAAGCAATTAGGAGTAGAATATCACCCAGATATTCGTTCTAGTGTTGCTGAAGCAGAGGCTATTAGTGAATTATGTCAGTTACTTAAACACTTAGAAATGTCCTTGTACATAGTTCATCTCTCTTCACAAAAAGGTTATCAGCAGATACTAAAGGCAAGAGAGCAGGGGGTAGATATTTATGCTGAAACTGCTCCTCATTATCTACTGTTAACTCGCCAATTGTTAGAAGGTGAAGGGGGAAGGTTGAACTTGATGAGTCCTCCTTTAAGGGAGAAGGAAGACAATCGGGTATTATGGAATGGAGTAGCAGAAGGTGAAATAGATGTAATAGCAACAGATCATTGTGCCTTTAGTGTCGAGCAGAAGAAAGCAGGGGGCAATTCCCTTGATATCCTACCAGGAATTCCTGGGGTAGAGACGATGCTACCTTTGATTTATACTTATGGTGTTAAAGTAGGTAAAATTTCTTTAACTAAAATGGTTGAATTGCTTTCAACAAATCCAGCTAAAATCTTTGGTCTTTACTCTCAAAAGGGGAGTATAGAGGTTGGCAAGGATGCTGATTTGGTGGTCTTTGATCCAGATTTAGAGGTTCAACTACAGGGTGATAGGCTACATTCTAAGGCTGGCTATACCAGTTTTGAAGGGATAAAGGTCAAGGGGATGCCTGTAATGACGATTTTAAGAGGGAAGAAGGAGTAGTTTGAGTGTGTGTGAAGTGCCTTTCTATTGAATTTCACTCACACTCCCACACCAACTTACACTTATAAAAAGTGTCGCAATATCCCCATTAAGTTTCATTTTGAATTCACATACCTATATTAAAACAAGCTAAGAAAACAGTATAAACTCTAGGAGGGATTAAATTGGAAAATAATCAAGCTTTAAGTCAACCGTTATATGGTTTGGAGGATAGACCGTCAACTTGGGAGACGTTTTTATTAGGCTTTCAGCATATGCTAGCAATGTTTGTAGGAGTAATTACTCCACCGTTAATAATTGCAGGGGTATTAGGATTGAATGTAGCAGAGACTGGATTTTTTGTCAGTATGGCGTTAGTAGCTTCTGGAATTACAACTTATATTCAATGTAGGAAGGTTGGTCCAGTAGGGTCTGGACTGCTGGGAGTACAAGGAACGAGCTTTACCTTTGTACCGATGGCGATTGGGGCAGCAAAAACTGGAGGGATGCCTTTGGTTTTAGGGATGTCCTTAATAGCTGCCCCTGTAGAGATCGTCTTAAGTTACTTTATCAAGCAGACTAAAAGGTTCTTTCCACCGATAGTAACAGGAACTGTGGTTATGCTAATTGGCTTAAGTTTGGTTCAAGTAGGTATTACGGATTTTGGTGGTGGGGTTGGAGCTAAGAACTTTGGTGGTTTGCAGAATCTATTTTTGGGATCGTTGGTTTTAGTTATGATTATCATTGCTAATCGTTATGGAAAAGGGATGATGAAGGTTGGTTCTATTGCCATTGGATTGATTGTTGGTTATGTAGTAGCTATCTTGATGGGGTTGATCGATTTTACTCCAGTAGCAGAAGCAGGATGGTTTACCCTTCCAGTGCCCTTTAAGTATGGATTCTCCTTTGATTTGATGCATTTATTACCTTGGTTGATTGGATATCTAATCACTACTATTGAATCGATTGGAGATTTAACTGCTGTGGCTGAGGTTTCTGGAGAGAGAGTAGATACAGAAACTCATATAGAGCGTTTAAGTGGAGGAATTTTAGCCGATGGAGTGGGAAGTGTAATTGCAGCTATCTTCAACTCCTTGCCAAATACTACTTTTAGTCAGAACACTGGTGTGATTCAATTGACTAAAGTAGGAAGTAGAGTAGTTGGTTATGCTGCAGCAGGAATCTTATTGGTTTTAGGGCTAGTTCCTAAATTTGCTGCTATTGTCAGTGTTATGCCTAATTCAGTTTTGGGAGGAGCAACGATAGCTATGTTTGGAATGATAGCTACTTCAGGAATTAAGATAGTTACTAAAGGTGGATTAACTGATAGGAAGTTATTTATCTTAGCACTTTCTTTGGCCTTTGGTTTAGGGGTAACGATGAAGCCTAGTGTAGTAGCTCAATTACCACAATGGTTGTCTGCTATCTTATCTTCAGGAATTACTGTAGGTGCAATTATTTCAATTGCTTTACACTTAATCTTGCCAGAAGATGAAGTGGTAGAAAATGTAGATAATATAGATAATATAGATGAGGAAGTAGCAGTATAATATATTAATGTATAATTGACAGTTGATAGTTGATAGTTAAAAAGCTAAAATCGAAAAATATAGAATAATTGATATATAAGACATGAAAAAGAATTTGAATATTTAGCCACGAATTAACACAGATGAAACACGGATAAAAGATTAATGAAAAGGTAATAATTATTTGATTTTAACCCGTGAAAACCTGTGAATATCTGTGGCAAAATCATTCTTATTTTATCTTTAAATTTGAAATTAATTTAATAATTTCTAACATGAAATCTTTATCGGTTTCTATATATAATCAAATTATAAAGGTTTTAAATTTGATCTTGGTTTTAACTGTACATTATACACTGTACACTATCAACTAGATAAGGAGGAAGAGCTATGGCTGAAGGTATAAGTTTAGTAATTAATGGAGAAGAGGTAAAGGTTAGAAATGAGGAAGGCTCTTTAACTCTGCTAACTTTTTTAAGAGAGAAATTAGGATTCTTAGGAGCAAAAAATGGCTGTAATCAGGGGCATTGCGGTACCTGCACAGTAATCATTAATGGTAGAGCCCAAAAATCATGTGTCTGGAAATTATCAAGATTAAATGAAAGTAAGATAGAAACCATTGAAAATTTAAGTAAAGGTGGTAGTTTACACCCTTTACAGCTTGCTTTTATGGAGACGGGTGCTATCCAATGTGGTTTCTGTACTCCAGGAATGATTATGTCAGCCAAAGCTTTATTAGATAAGAATAAGCAACCTTCTGCTCAAGAGATCAAGAAGGCTTTAAAGACAAATATCTGTCGGTGTACAGGATATCAGAAGATTATTGAAGCTGTTCAATTGGCAGCTAGTTATTTAAAGGAAGGAAAAGAATTTACTATAGCTAAGAGTAAAGAGCTGTTAGCTACTAAGGAGATTCGTAATGATGCCTTAGAGAAGGTAACTGGTAAACCAATTTATGTAGATGATTTATCCCGTGAAGGAATGTTATATGGAAAGTTACATTTAAGTAGTGAGCCCCATGCTGAGATAATAGAGATCGGTACTAGTAAGGCAGAGAAAATCTCTGGAGTTATAAAGGTCTTAACTGCTGAGGATATTCTAGGTGAAAAGGATTTTGGTTTAATTATCAATCACCAACCAGTCTTGGCTTATGATAAGGTCCGTTATATCGGTGATCCCATAGCTTTGGTGATAGCAGAGAGTCAAGAGGTTGCAGCTAAAGGGGTTGAGGCGATAGAGGTTAAATATAAGCAGCTACCTACTTATTATAGTCCAGCAGAAGCTTTAGCAGAGGATGCTGTTGATATCCATCAAGATGGTAATATTCTAACTGATATTAAGCTACGTAAGGGTAATTATGAGGATCCCTTTGCTGAAGCTGATGTGATAATTGAAGATACTTATCATACCCCTTTTACAGAGCATGCTTATTTAGAGCCAGAAGGGTGCTTGGCAGAGTATAAGGATGGTAGAATTATAGTCTGGACCCCTAGTCAAGACTCTTATGAGTATCGGAGTACAATTGCAACTAGTTTAAATCTTCCTGAAGAGAAAGTTAGGGTAATTACTACTTGTACTGGGGGAGCTTTTGGTGGACGTGAAGAGCCGACTGTTCAAGTACATACAGCTTTAGCAGCTCTGCTTTTAAAAAGACCAGTTAAGATGGTTCTAACTAGAGAGGAATCAATTCGTATCTCCACTAAACGCCATGCTGCTTATCTCCATTATAAGACAGGGGCAACTAAAGCTGGGAAATTGGTAGGAGCTGAGGTTGAGATTTATACTGATACTGGAGCTTATGCTTCGGCTGGTCAGCCAGTAGCAGGAAGGGCAACTTCCTTTGCTCTGGGGCCATATCAAGTAGCAAATGCTAAGGTTGATGTCAAGGCAGTCTATACCAATAACCTGCCAGGGGGAGCCTTTAGAGGCTTTGGAGCTCCACAGGTCTGCTTTGCTGCTGAGATACAGATGGATCGTCTGGCTGAAAAGCTAGGAATTGATCCTATTGAGCTTAGGTTGAAGAATGCTTTAGAAGATGGGAGAGATACTCTGACTGGTGAGGTTGTAGCAGGTGGAATTGGCTTTAAAGATTGCTTAATTAAGTTAGAAGAAGCAATAGACAAAGAGGAAGAAATTATAAATACTGATAATAAGAAAAGAGCTTGGGGAATAGCCGCAGCTTATAAGAATGTAGGTTTGGGTACTGGGCTAGAAGAAGAGACTGAGGCTAGAATAGAGTTGAATTTAGATGGAAGCTTTACTTTATATGTAGGGTGCATCGATTCTGGGCAGGGCTCTGATACAGCAATGGCACAGATAGCTGCTACAGCTTTGGGGATTGATTATCGAGAGATCAAGGTCTTGGCAGGTGATACAGAACTGACCCCTGATATTGGAGTAACTACTGGTTCAAGGATGGTCTTTCTATCTGGAAATGCTGTTAAAGGTGCTGCAGAAGGATTAAAAGCTAAAATCTTAAAAGCGGCAGTAGAACTTAGTGGGATCGCTATAGGTGGCTTATATATAGAAGGTGGAGAAGTTAAGGATAAGGATACTGAGGACTTAGTAATCAGCTTGGCTGATATTGCTAATAAAGATATTCAATTATCTGTCTCTTATAAGTATATCCCTCCTAGAACTGCACCACTTGCTAAGGATGCTATCCCTGCTACACCAACTGCAGGTTGGGATAAGCTACACTTTGCTTATTGCTATGCTGCCCATGGTGCTTTAGTAGAATGGGATCAAGCTAGTAATGAAGTGAAAGTTTTAAAGATAATTGCAGCCCATGATTTAGGAAAGACGATCAATCTCAAGAGTGTCGAAGGGCAGATAGAAGGGGGAGTAGCTATGGGTTTAGGTTATGCTCTTAGTGAAGACTTTTACCTTCAAGATGGCAGGTTAGTCCAAGATAATCTCTTCAAGCTAAAGCTACCTAAAACAACAGATATGCCAGAGGTCAAGAGTATTTTGATAGAGGAGAATCATCCTGATGGACCCTATGGTGCTAAAGGAATGTCTGAGTTACCAGTAGCTCCAGTGGCACCAGCAGTTGTCAATGCATTGTATCGCTTAACAGGGAAGAGATTGACTAAAATACCAATTGATATAAAGCAAAGCTTTATATCAATAGTTGACAGTGAACAGTGAACAGTTGACAGTTAAAACCTAAAATTTACTATATATAGATTGAATTAAAGTTCTTTATAAGAAAAGAGAATATTTAGACACAGGCTTACGCAGATAAAAGAAGATTAAAAAATAAAGAATTAAATAATTAAATAATTAAAGTTTTTAAGTCGGTTCTTAGTCAGATTTTAGTCTTTGTCAAAATTTTTTCATTTATATCTTCTTTTATGAAACTTATTAGTTCAACATATATATTTGTAACTGATTTTTATAAAGAGATTTAAGGTCTAATGATTTTGAATTTAACTGTACACTTTAAACCGTAAACTGTCAACTGAATTAATGTAGAGGGAGGAAGAATTATGGTTGATATAGGAATTGAACTATTAAATATGGAGTTGAAGAACCCAGTAATGCCTGCAGCAGGACCACCAGTTAAAGATGCCAAAGCAGCTCGTTTGGCTGTAAAGGGGAGAGCAGGAGCAATTGTAACCAAGACTATTTCTGTTAAAGGTGCAAAAGTCTCTCGTCCCTGCATTGCTAAGATAGAAGGAGGGATGTTGAACTCTGAACTCTGGTCGGAGCTGGAACCAAAGACTTGGTTAACAGAGGAGTATCCTCAGATCAAAGAGTTGGGCTTGCCTGTAATTGTAGGCTTAGGTTATTCGGCTGAGGAGATCAAGACGTTAGCTCCTCAAGTGGCAGAGTTTGCCGATTGTTTAGAACTATCTACTCATTATCTAGGTGGTGATACTACGCCAGTAGTTGAGGCGATCAAGGCAGCTAAAAGCTCTGTAGATTTGCCAGTATTGGTCAAGTTAAGCCCACAGGTTAATATACCTAAGTTTGCCCAAGCTGCTGAAATGGCTGGTGCCGATGGAATTGTTCTGATTAATTCCTTTGGACCTTGCTTAGATATAGATATCAACAGTGGTAAAGCTTTATTGGGTAATAACTCTGGTTATGGCTGGTTATCTGGTCGAGCTATCTTTCCTTTGGCATTGCGATGTGTCTTTGAAGCTGCTCAAGCGGTAGAGATTCCAATCATTGGAGTGGGTGGGATATCTACAGGAGAAGATGCTATTAAGATGATGATGGCAGGTGCTTCAGCAGTCCAAATCTGTACAGCTGCTATGGTCAAAGGAGCTGATATCTATGGGAGAGTTGCCCAAGAGATGGCAGACTTTCTTGAAGAAAAAGGATATGGTTCTTTGGCTGAGATTAAAGGATTAGCACTAACAGAGATAAAGGCAGAGAAAAATTTTAAAAAAGAAGAACCTTATATTAGTGGTGATTGTTGTCAGTGTAATATCTGTGTTAAGGTCTGCCCTTATGATGCGTTGGTTCTTGATGATAAGTTAGAGATAGATTCAGATAAATGTTTTGGTTGTGGTTTCTGTGTGACTAGCTGTCCAACAGAGGCTTTGAAATGGTCTAGGAGGTGAAGAAATGGCTAAAAAGTTAATTAAGAATGCTGAGACAGTAATTACTATGGATGATCAGAGAAGAGAGTTGAATAATTGTTCGATTTTAATTGAGGATAAAGTAATTAAAGCTATTGGAAGTAATCTAGAAGTAAAGGAAGAAGAGGTAGATGAAGTGATAGATGGAGCAGGAATGTGGATCTTTCCTGGATTGATTAATACCCATCATCATTTCTATCAGACACTAACCCGTGCTATTTTGAAGGTGCAGAATGTGGAGTTATTCTCATGGTTAAAGAACCTCTATCCCTTATGGGCAAGTTTAACGGCTGATGCTGTTTATACTGGTACTTTAATTGCTTTAGGAGAGCTATTAAAGACAGGTTGTACTACCAGTGTTGATCATCATTATGTTTTTCCTAAGGATGCAAGTGGGAAGCTAATAGATGAACAAATCAGAGCTGCTCACAAGATTGGAGCTAGATTTCATCCTTGCCGAGGTAGTATGTCCTTAAGTGAGAAGGATGGTGGATTACCACCAGATTCAGTAGTCCAGAGTGATGAAGAAATTCTAAAGGATAGTCAGAGATTGATTGAAGATTATCATGACGCTAACTCTCAGTCGATGTGCCAAATTGTGTTAGCACCTTGCTCTCCTTTTTCAGTAACCCCAAATTTGATGAAAGAGACCGTTAAACTGGCTAGAGAATACGGAGTACAATGCCATACCCATCTAGCAGAGACTCGTGATGAAAACGAGTTCTGTCTAAGTAAATTTGGGATGCGTCCGCTAGAGCTGATGGAGAGTGTTGGTTGGCTTGGTGAGGATATCTGGTTTGCCCATGGGGTTCACTTCTCTGATCAGGAGCTGAAGATATTAAAGAGTACTGGTACAGGGGTAGCCCATTGTCCAGTCTCTAACCAGAAATTAGCCTCAGGAGTAGCTAGGATTCCAGAGATGATGAAGCAAGGAATCAAAGTAGGTTTGGCTGTCGATGGGAGTGCTAGTAATGACTCTTCTGATATGATTGGTGAGTTGAAGGCTGCCTTTTTATTGCATCGGGTAACAAGTGGGATTGATGCTATCTCCTGCCGACAGGTCTTGGAACTAGCCACCCGAGGTAGTGCTAAAATCTTAGGAAGAGAGGATATTGGTTCTTTAGCAGTAGGTAAATCAGCTGATCTATTTATGGTGAATAAGAATAGATTAGAATTTGCAGGTTGTTTTGATCCAGTAACTGCTTTAGTTACCTGTGGCAATGACCATCGAGTTGATCTGACTATGGTCAATGGTCAGGTGGTAGTTAAGAATGGTAAACTGTTGAATATAGATGAGAATAAGTTAGTGGCTAAAGCAAATCAAGTAGCGAAGGAGATAGTAGGGATATGAAGTTGACAGTGGTTTACATGAATAGTCTTGTTCTTTAGACTTGTAGAGATAGTGTACAGTTGACAGTTAAGGTCTTTAAAAACGAAAAAAATTATTGTTTGAATGAAGCAAGAATTGAATTAGAATTTAGATTATAGCAAAGTTTTAATTAGAGAATTCAATAATTGATAACATCTATTATTTTGATTGCTGAGAGAGTTGAATTTCTTTCTAGACTTTTTGGTTACTTTTGTGGCAATGATAAAAGTAACACGGGAAAAAGCTGATAAGCTTTCCCGTAATTGTTTTAATAAATGAAAGTTTTTGACTATGATTATAATTTGATAGCAAGTATTAAAATTCAACTAGTACAACAGGTTAATTTTAAATTATACATTATAAATTCTAAAAAACGGGAGGTGTTCTTTTGAAACTAATTGAGAACGGTCCAATCATTACCTTAAACCAAGATCAGATAATTACTGATGGTGGAGTAGTTATAGCAGGAAAGCTAATTAAAGATATTGGTAAATCTCAAGAACTTAAAGAAAAGTATGGCTCAGAGATTACAGAAGTTATTGATGCTAGTGGAAAGATTGTCTTACCAGGAATGATCAATACTCATATGCATTTATATAGTACCTTTGCTCGAGGGATGGCTTTGGAAGGGGATCCTCCGCAGAACTTTATTGAAATCTTAGAGAAGTTATGGTGGAAACTAGATAAGGCTTTGGATTTGGAGGATGTTTATTATAGTGCTTTATTGGCTAGCATTGAAGCGATTAAAAATGGGACCACTACAATCTTTGACCATCATGCTAGTCCCAATGCTATTGCAGGCTCTTTAGATATGATTGCTAAAGCTGTTAATGAAGTTGGAATTAGAGCAAATTTGGCTTATGAAGTTTCAGACCGTGATGGTAGAGAGGTTAGAGAAGCGGGAATTTTAGAGAATGAACGCTTTATCAGACTCTGTAAGCAACAGCAACATGAGCTGTTAACGGCATCCTTTGGTTTACATGCTTCCTTTACCTTGGAGAATGAGACATTGGAAAAGGTCAGTCGACTGACTAAAGAGTTGGATACAGGGGTTCATATCCATCTCGCCGAGGGATTGGCAGATCAAGAGGATTCGATAAAAAAGTATGATCTAAGAGTAGTTGAACGCTTAGCAGAGTATGGTCTCTGTAATGATAAGATGTTAGCGGCACATGGAGTTCATTTAAGCCCAAAGGAAGTTGAAATCTTGGCTAAAAGTAATGCCAGCTTAATTCATAATCCAGAGTCTAACATGTCAAATGCTGTGGGCTATACACCGATAGTTGAGATGTTAAAGAAAGGGTTGACAGTGGGCTTAGGAACAGATGGCTATACTACCGACAATTTTGAATCGATTAAGGTTGCTAACTTATTCCATAAGCATCAATTGCAGAATCCATCAATCGCAGGAGTAGAGGTGCCTCAGATGGTCTTTGAAAATAATCGTCAGATTGCAGCTAAATATCTTAAGTATCCAGTGGGGAGCTTGAAAGAAGGAAGTTATGCTGATTTGATTATAGTCGATTATCAGCCAACTACCCCGATAACAGAAGAAAATTACTATTATCATCTGTTGTTTGGCATCTCTGGTGGAATGGTAGAGTTGACAATGGTCAATGGTCAAATAGTGATGCAGGATAGAGAGATAGTAGGTGTTGATTTGCAGAAGGTCTATGAAGAAGGTAGGAGTAGAGCTCAAAGGTTATGGTCAAGGCTTTGAGTTGAGAAGGAGATGATTGCGATGGAATATTATAGTCCTAAAAATAGTACCGAACTTTTTAAACTATTAGCAGAAATGGATCAGCCAACTTTTTTGGCTGGAGGTACAGATTTACTGGTTAGATATTATAATAAGCTAGATTTGTTGGAGAAGGTAGTTGACCTTTCTAAGGTTAAAGATTTTGGTGGAATTAAACAAGAAGGTGACCAGATTCATATTGGGGCATTGACGACCCATCAA
Organism: Orenia sp.; assembly: GCF_055140805.1. NCBI lineage: Bacteria > Bacillati > Bacillota > Clostridia > Halanaerobiales > Halobacteroidaceae > Orenia > Orenia sp. The sequence continues at coordinate 18,282 of NZ_JBSQYM010000017.1, read as the reverse complement.
GAGATAGAAGATTCAGTGATTTTAGAGAAGATTCTTCCTGCTTTGCAAGAGGCAGCAGCAGAGATTGGTTCACCTCAGATTCGACATCGAGGAACTATCGGTGGAAATATTGCCAATGCTTCACCAGCAGCCGATTTGGTACCAGTCTTAACGGCTGTAGATGCTAAAGTCGAATTGAGTGGAGCTGATGTTAAGAGAGTAGTAGGATTAGATGATTTTCTGTTAGGACCAGGTCAGACACTATTAAAGGAGCAGGAAGTACTTACAGATATTTTCTTCTCTGCTCCTCAAAATGATGAGGTAGTTGTCTTCCAAAAGCTTGGTAAAAGAAGAGCATTATCGATCTCAGTGGTCAATTTAGCTTTATTATTAAAGGTTAATCAAGAGAATTCTGAGATTGTTGATATAAAGATATATTTGGGGTCAGTAGGACCTAAGGTACTTAGAGCAAGAAGTGTTGAAGAATCTTTAATAGGAAAGAAGATTAATTTGAAACTTATACTAGAAGGAGCTAAACAAGTAGAGAATGATATCAGTCCCATTGATGATATTCGTTCTACAGGGGAGTATCGTTCTCAAGTAGCTCAAGAGTTGTTTGTTAGAGGTATGAAAGAAGCTTTAGCTAGGTTGGAGGTGGATGTAGATGGGCTTAGTTGATATCGAAGTAAAAGTAAATGGAGAAGAGTTTAAGTTAGAAGTAGCGGCTAATTTGAGGTTGGTTGATTTACTAAGAGATAAGTTAGGGTTGATTGGAACCAAAGAAGGCTGTGGTGAAGGTGAGTGTGGTGCTTGTACTGTGATTATCGATGGAGAGACAGCTAACTCCTGTTTAGTGTTGGCTGCTCAAGTGGATGGTAGAGAGATTACTACTATTGAAGCTTTGGGAAATGAAGATAAGCTTCATCCTCTACAGCAGTCTTTTATTGATAATGGTGCGGTGCAATGTGGGTTTTGTACCCCTGGGATGATCTTATCTGCTAAGAACCTATTGGATCATAATCCACAGCCCAGTGAGGAAGAGATTAAGCGGGGACTTTCAGGAAATATCTGTCGTTGTACAGGATATACCAAGATAATCAAGGCAGTACAGGATGTTGCTCAAGGAGGTGATATTGATGGGAACTAGATCAGTTGGGAAGAAGGTAGCCAAAGTTGATGTGATCGATAAGGTTCTTGGCAAGGCTGTCTTTGCTACAGACTATTATTCTGATGATATGTTATATATCAAAGCTGTTAGGGCTTCCCATCCTCATGCTCTAATTAAAGAGATTGATGTTTCTAAAGCCAAAGAGTTAGAGGGTGTAGAGCTGATAGTAACAGCTAAAGAATTAGCTGAATTGAATAATTTTGGTCTAATAATCAAAGACCAAGAGGTTTTGGTTAGAGAGAAGACCAGAAGTATGGGCGATGTTATCGCCTTGATTGCTGCTAAAAGTGAAGAGTTAGCAAGACAAGCAGAACGATTGATAGAGATTACCTATGAGGAATTAGAAGTAATTGAAGAGCCTTTAAGGGCGATGGAAGACGAGGCTCCATTGATTCACCAAAGTGGAAATATTCTCTGCTCCCATAATCTAAAAAAGGGTGATATCAAACAAGGATTTGCTGAGGCTGATTTGATTATCTCCAATGAATTTAGAACCCAGAGAATTGAGCAACTACCATTACAGACTGAGGCAGGAGTGGCTGAGTATGACCCAGAAACTAAAGTATATACTATCTGGGCTGCTACCCAATGGCTCCATGATACTCAAATTGATGTAGCCCATGCCTTAGGTGTATCGCCAACTAAGATCAACTTAGTGCAGCCTGTAATTGGTGGTGCCTTTGGTAAACGTGAGGATGTCTCTGTTCAGATTCATCTAGCTTTGATGGCTAAGTTGACTGGCAAGAAAGTAAAACAGGTCTATACTAGAGCAGAATCGATGATAGCTCAATCCAAACGCCATCCCATGATTATTAGGATCAAAAGTGGAGTAACCTATACAGGAGAGATTACTGCGTGGGAAGTAGAGGTAATTGGCGATACAGGGGCTTATGCTTCCAGTGGTCCAGCAGTTGTCCATCAGGCATTATATCATTCTACAGGACCCTATAATATCGACAATATAGCAGGTAAAAGCTATACTGTCTATACCAATAATACCTACTCGGGAGCTATGAGAGGTTTTGGAGCAACTCAAGCAGCCTTTGCTTATGAATCACAAATTGATATCTTAGCCAAAGAGATTGGAATGGACCCAGTAGAATTTAGGTTAAAGAATGGCTATCAAAGGGGATCAATTACCCCTAATGGTCAAGAGTTGACCTCTAGTGTAGGTTTAAAGGAAACGATAGAACAGGCTGTAGAGGCTTCAAATTATCAGCAGATTAAGGTAGAGCGAGGTAATAAAAAGCGGGGGGTAGGAATGGCATCTATTATGTTTGGTAATGGTTATGGAGAGGGGTATCCAGATCACTCAACCTGTGAAATTAAGGTGGAAGATGATGGGACTTTGACGATTAAGACTGCCGCTGCTGATGTAGGGCAAGGGGTCTTAACTCTAGTAGCACAGATCATCTCAGAGGTGTTGAACTATCCGATTGAAAGAATGAACTTTCTGCAAGCAAATACTGCCACGATGAAGAATGCTGGTTCTACCTCAGCTACTCGCCAGACCTTATTTACAGGTAATGCTACCAAGAATGCTGCTGAGAATATGCTAGCTCAAATCCATCACCATGCCTTCTTAGAGTTAGGAGCCCATTATCCTTCATTAGAGATCAAAGATGGGAAGATTATGGTTAAAGGTGAAGGTAGAGGTTTAACTTTTGGAGAGGTGGCTAGGCTGGCTAAAGCTAAGGGGCAACCTCTAATAGCTGAAGGAAGCTATTTTCCAAAAACTGATGTCCCTGATAAAGAGACAGGTTTTTCTGCAAAAAACTATCTAGCCTATACCTTTAATACCCAGATTGCTGAGGTAGTAGTCGATACTGAGACTGGTCAGGTAGAGGTAGAGAGAATTGTTGCTGCTGTTGATATCGGTAAAGCAATTCATCCTCAGAATATAGAGGGGCAGAGTGAAGGTGGAACAGCTATGGGTCTAGGGATGGCTCTGATGGAAGATCAGATTATAGAAAAGGGCATTACCAAAAATCCTAATCTAAGCAACTATTTAGTCCCGACTTCTTTAGATATGCCTGAGATTGAGACGATTATCGTAGAGAGCAAAGATGCTGCTGGACCTTATGGAGCAAAAGGAATTGGCGAGCCAGCTATGATTCCTACTGCACCAGCTATTATTAACGCCATTGAAGATGCCATTGGAGTCAGAATCAAAGAGCTACCAGCAACACCAGAGAAAATCTTAAAAGCACTTAAAAGCAGTGAAGAGTAAAGAGTATATTTAAAATTAGGTTTTATAGAAACGTAAGCGAAACTTGAATTATGCTGTAATTAGGTGAGAAGTACTAGAGTTATAATTTAATAAAATATTTAGTCTATAAGTATAGCGTGTTTCGTTGGGAAAGTAAGCGGTATGCATAGGGGGAAGATTTGTCTATTAGACAACTGCTATATTAATTTAATTGCTCAAGTTTTGGTTATAAGTAATAGCGTTTTCCCCGCACTTAAAATGATTTTTTGGTTACTTTTTTATCTATGGAAAAAAGGTAACTCGCCGTTAGGCGAAACCTAACTTTGATTAAGTGGAGCTAGAGCTTTTGATAAAAAATAAAAAAATATTTATTGAAAGATAAAAAGTGAGTGTTGCAGTATATGCTTATAAATTGCAAATTTAAGCAAGAAAGGAGGAGCGAAACTCATGAAACATTTGTTAAAGCAAGCTAGAGGAGAAACCCCAGTCGATTTACTCTTTAAGAATGGCAAGATAGTAGATGTTTTTAATGGTGAATTGGTAGAGGAAAGTCTAGCTGTCAGTGATGGAGTTATTATCGGTTATGGTGACTATCAGGCTCAAGAGGAGATAGATTTAGCAGGAAGGATCTTGGCTCCTGGCTTTGTAGATGGACATTTTCATCTTGAAAGCAGTATGGTTGGGGTGCAAGAATTTGCTAAACAGGTAATTGCTTTGGGAACTACTACTGTCTTTGCTGATCCCCATGAGATTGCCAATGTCTCAGGAAGGGCTGGGATAGAGTATATTTTAAAGGAGGCTCAAAATCTTCCTTGGAACTTTAATTTAATGTTACCTTCGGCAGTACCTGCTACCAGTTTTGAAAGCTCAGGTGCTAAACTAGGTGTAGATAAATTAGCTCCCCTATTAAAGTATCAAGAGGTCTTTGGTCTTGGTGAAGTGATGAATTATTCAGGGGTCATCAAAGGCGAAGAGGATATTTGGGATAAGGTTGAGCTGATGGAGGGTAGATTTAAGGATGGTCATGCTCCAAATCTCAGTGGTAAAGAGCTAAACGCTTATCTTTTAGCAGGGATTAAAGCAGACCATGAATGTACTACAGCTAAAGAGGCTTTAGAGAAGATAAGAGCTGGAATGTATGTGATGATTCGAGAAGGTTCTATGACCAAGGACTTATTGAGCTTAATCGGAGGGGTCAATGCTAGAAATTCTAGGAGATTCCTATTTGCTACCGATGACCGTCATCCCGATGACTTAATAACAGAGGGGCATATTAACTTCTTGATGAAAAAGGCTACTCAGGCAGGATTAGATCCGATTGAAGCTCTTCGTTTAGGGACGATTAATTCTACAGAGGCTTTAGGTATTGCTAAACTAGGAGCAATTGCACCAGGTTATCAAGGTGATTTAGTAGTTATTGATAACTTTGATAGTTGGAAGGTTGAGATGGTCTTTAAAGATGGCAAGCTGGTAGCTAAAGGAGGGGAAGCTCTATTTGAGATAGATTCTATTGGCTATCAAGATCAAATCTTTAAGTCGGTCAATCTAGGAGATTTGAGTCAGAGAGATTTTATGTTACCCAAAGGTAGAAGATTTAGAGTTATGGAGCTAGAGCAAGAGCAGATTATTACCAAAGAAGCAATTGTAACTTTAAAGAATGGTGATAGCCAAGAGTTAATCGATCATGATTTGGTTAAATTAGCGGTGGTAGAACGCCATCATGGTACAGGGAGTCTTGGTTTAGGTCTTTTAAAGAATTTTGGTTTAAAAGAAGGTGCAATTGCCACTTCTATTGCCCATGATTCCCATAATATTATAGTAGCAGGATTAGAGAGTGAAGAGATGCTAGTGGCAGTCAAGTGTTTAGAAGAGTTACAAGGTGGGATTGTGATTGTTAAGGATAATAAGGTTTTAATGGAGTTGGCTCTGCCAATTGCTGGCTTGATGTCAGACCAGCCTTTAGTGGAGGTAGCATATAGGTTGCAAGAGATGAAAGAGAAAGCTAGGCACTTAGGGGTCAAAGCAACTGATCCTTTTATGTCATTGTCTTTTATGGCCTTGGCTGTAATTCCTGAATTGAAGCTGACCGATCAAGGATTGATAGATGTTAAGGAGTTTAAACAGGTATCTTTAGTGGTAGATTAGGAGGGGTAAAGATGAGGTTAGAGAATGTGCTGGAATTAGAGTCTGAAAGGATAATCTCTTTAGTAGGTGGTGGTGGGAAGAGTAGTATTATGTATTATCTAGCTGATCAGTTAAATAAGCAGGGAAATATCTTGGTTACTACAACCACCAAAATATACCTGCCAGAATTAGATAAGATTGATGCTTTGATTATGGCTACTACTTTAGAGCAGTTATTAGAAGAGCTTAAAACTGCTTTAAAACGGGAAGAGAAGCAAGTGATTGTGATCGGTAATGATGTAGATGATGGCAAGTTAATTGGAGTGCCCTCAGAGTGGGTAGAGGTACTTGCTGATGAGTTTGAGGGGATCAAACATATTTTAGTAGAGGCCGATGGTGCTAGAAGGCGTCCTTTCAAATTACCAAGAACAGATGAACCGGTAATTCCAATTAATACTACCAAGGTGCTGTTGGTAGTTGGTGCTTCGGTAATTGGCAAGGAGTTTAATAACGACTCTATCTATCGAGCCGAGCTTGCCAAGGGAGTTTTTGAGCAAGAAGCTATTGGTCAGGTTAGCCCTGAAATTATTGCAGATATAATCTGTAGAGAAGAATGCTATGGGAAGTTGAAGAATAATTCCTATCAAGTTATTCCTATCATTAATCAAGTTGATGATAAGATAGTCTATAATCAAGCCTGCTCTTTAGCCAAAATTCTGCGAGAAGAGAGCTTTGAAAAGGTACTGTTAACTTCATTGGAATTATTTAATCCTTTGGTAGAGGTCTTTGAATGATAGCTGCAATTGTCTTAGCAGCAGGATTATCAAGTAGATTGGGCTATCCCAAACAGCTATTAAACTTAGGGGAGCAATTTGCTAATAAAAGGCTAATAGAAGTGGTAGTAGATCAGGTTTTAGCTTCTGAGGTTGAGCAAGTTTTAGTTGTATTAGGTCATCAGGCTCAGCAGATAAGAGAATTGCTACAAGATAAGGAACTGAATCTAATCTTTAATAGTGACTATCGAGCAGGATTGAGTAGCTCTGTCAAGGCTGGGGTTGAAGCTATTAAAGAGGAAGAAACTTTAGAGGGGATTTTATTCTTACCAGGAGATTTACCTTATATTAATACTGTAATTATAAATAAATTATTAAAAGTCTTTCTGGAAGAAAAACCTCTAATCTTGGTACCAGAATATAAAGGGTGCAGAGGAAACCCGACTATCTTTAATGTTGACTTGTTAGATGAATTAAGTAGAGTTAGTGGAGATAAAGGGGGTAGAGAATTGATTGCTAAGTATGATAGTCAAGTTGAAATAGTAAAAGTAGATTCCCCTGCAATCCATTTTGATATAGATAGAGCAGAGGATTATCAGAGGTTATTGAAAGAAGGGATGAACTATGATTAAAGATAAATTGATTTTAATTAGAGGAGCAGGTGATTTAGCTACTGGTGTAGCTTATAGGTTATATAAGTCAGGATTTAAGATAGTTATGGCTGAAGTTGAGAAACCTCTAACTGTTCGCAGAACCGTTGCTTTCTCAGAAGCGATTTATCAAGGTTACTGTGAGGTGGAAGGGATTAAGGCTTATAGAGCAGAGGGGCTGCAAGAGGTTAAAGATATTTTAGCAGAAGGAAATATCCCAGTAATTATCGATCCTCAAGCTGAGATTAAAGATAAGATGGACTTTAGTGTATTAATAGATGCTATTATTGCTAAACGTAATTTAGGAACTGCTATCGATGATGCAGAGGTTGTGATTGCTTTAGGACCAGGCTTTGAGGCGGGGGTAGATGTAGATGCTGTAATTGAGACCAATCGAGGTCATTTTCTAGGTCGAGTGATTAGAGCAGGAAGAGCTCAAGAGAATACTGGTCTGCCTGGGATGATTGCTGGTTACTCTAGAGAGCGAGTCTTGAAGGCTCCTATAATAGGAAGATTCACTTCACGGTATAGTATAGGTGATATGATTGAAGCCGGTGGGGTCTTTGGCTATATAGATCAACAGCCAATTAAGGCAGAAATCTCAGGGGTGATTAGAGGGATTTTAAGAAGTGATATAATGGTTAAAATTGGAACGAAGTTAGGGGATATAGATCCTAGAGGTGAAATCAAGCATAGTACTACTATTTCAGACAAGGCTTTGGCAATAGGAGGGGGAGTTTTAGAAGCAATCCTCTCTTTAAGCTAAGAAAGGAGAGGTGATGATATGGAAAAGGTTAAAGTAGAAGATGCAGTTGGAATGATTTTAGGGCATGATATGACTCAAGTTATCCCTGGAGAGTTTAAGGGGGTTAGATTCAAGAAAGGTCATTTGATTCAAAAGGAAGATATTCCTGTGCTTAAGAGTATGGGCAAGGATCACATCTATCTAATGGAGCTAGGCGATGGTGAATGCCATGAAGAAGAGGCAGCTAATAGAATTGCTCAAGCTATAGCTGGTCAAGGAGTGACTTATACTCAAGCTAGTGAGGGAAAGGTTAGTTTGAAGGCTGAGTATGGTGGATTATTAAAGGTTAATGTGGATTTATTATATCAATTAAATAATATTGAAGATGTGACTATTGCCACCTTACACAATAATACAGTAGTAAAACCTGAACAGAAGCTAGCAGGGACTCGGATAATCCCGCTTAAGACTGCCAAAGAGAATATCGAAGAAGTTGAAAAACTAAGTAGAGAAAAGGAGCTATTGATTTTAAAGCCTTTTATCAAAAAGAGAATAGGGGTTATTATCACTGGTAATGAGGTTTATTATGGTAGGATCGAGGATAAATTTGCTCCTGTCTTTAAGTCAAAAGCAGCAGAGTATAATCTGCCAATTGAAGAGGTGATTTATGCTCCAGATGATCCCCAGAAGATAGCAGAGGCTATCAATAAGTTAGTAGATAGTGGTGTTGAGTTAATTTTGACTGGTGGAGGGATGTCGGTAGATGCTGACGATGTTACTCCAACTGGCATTAAAGCAAGTGGAGCTAGAATTGAAAGCTATGGTGCTCCAGTCTTACCAGGCTCGATGTTTATGGTAGCTTATTTAGGAGAGGTAGCTATTTTAGGGACTCCAGCCTGTGCCATGTTCAACAAAAGAACTATTTTTGATTTGATCTTACCAAGAGTGTTAGCTGGTGAGCAGGTCAGTAGAGAGGATATTATTGCTTTGGGTCATGGAGGCTTATGCCACTCTTGTCAAAATTGTAATTATCCTATCTGCCCTTTAGGAAAGGGGGTCTAAGATGAAGGAATTATTTACTAAGTTAAGTGAACTGCTTAGAGCTAGAAAGAGGTTATTACTAATGACTATAGTTGAGAGTGATTTGCAAGCTCTGGCTGAGTTTAAAGGTGGAAAACTATTGATTGGAGAGAATAATCATTATAGCACTATAGATCAGCAGAGTTTGACTGAAGCTCTTCTAGAGCAGGAGAAGAAGTATCGGCTTGAAGATAGTATTGAATTGGTTGAATTTACAGTTGGAGAGGAGAAGGTCGAGGTCTTATTAGAGGACTATCTACCTTCGACAAGGCTGATTATCTTAGGTGGTGGTCATATAGCCCATGCTCTAGCTAAGGTTAGTGAAGGTCTAAATTTAGAGTTGCTAGTCATCGATGATAGACCTTATTTTGCTAATCAAGAACGTTTCCCTCAAGCTAAAAAGGTAATCTGTAATGACTTTATAACTGCTTTAGAAGCTTTAAATTTACATTCAGAGGACTTTGTAGTGATTGCTACTAGAGGACATAGGCATGATTTGGAATGTTTAAAGTTTGTATTAGCCAAGCAGACTGCTTATGTAGGGATGATTGGTAGTAAGCGGAGAGTTAAGAAGATTTTTGCTCATTTGCTTGAAGAAGGTTTTTCTCAAGAAAGATTAGAACAAGTTTATACTCCTGTTGGTTTAGATATAGGAGCTCAGACCCCTTGGGAGATAGCTATCAGTATTCTGGCTGAGATCATTCAAGTCTATCGGACAAAAGTAGAGGTAGCAGTAGATCAAGATGTTAGTCTAGATATTTTGGAAAAAATTATTGAAGAGTTGGGTAAGGGAGATAACTCTTATGGAATGGCTTTAGTAACTATAGCTCAGACCAAGGGCTCTACTCCAAGAAAGGCAGGTGCTAAGATGTTAATCTTGGCTGATGGAAGGTCTTTTGGAACTATTGGTGGTGGTTGTAGTGAAGCTGAGGTCAAGCAAAAAGCAGTAGATATGATTAAAAATGAAAGAGAAAAAACTTTGCTTTATAGGGTTGATATGACTGCAGAGCTTGCTGCTGATGAAGGAATGGTCTGTGGTGGTGTGATGGATGTGATTGTTGAGGTGATTGGATAAATATAAATTAAATTTATATGGATATATTATGATAATTTTAGGAATCAGGAGTCAGGAACCAGTTATCAGTAAAACAGACTGATTCCATATTCCCGATTCCTGACACCAAAGTGTCTGAATATCATCATATTATCTTAATAATAAATAATTACTTTAAAAAAGGGGAGAAGTATTATGGGTCAAAAACTTAATATTGATAATTTAATTAAAAAGTGTCAGCGATTTATCTCTTTCCCAGGGGAGTCTGGTCAAGAAAAGGAGGCTGCTAGCTACTTAAAAGAGGTAGTGGAGGAGTTGGGCTTTGATCGGGTCTGGATAGATGATTGGGGCAATACTATTGGAGTGATTGAGGGTCAAGGAACAGAGAAGATACTATTACAAGGTCATATGGATACAGTGGGTGTAGAGAATCAAGAGCTGTGGAGTGTTAATCCTTATGGTGGTGTTATCAAAGATGGCAAATTATATGGGCGAGGAACTTCTGATATGAGAACAGCAATCATGACAATGGCTTTTGCTGCAGCTAGCTTTATTCCTTATAAAGAAGAGTTACAAGGAGATATAATTGTAGCAGGCACTGTCCATGAGGAGATCTTTGAAGGGGTAGCTCAAGGAAAGATACTTGATCAAGTCGATCCTGATTTGGTGATTATTGGAGAGGCGACCAATTTAAATTTAGCTATTGGTCAACGGGGTCGAGCTGAAATTCAAGTAACTACTTATGGTAAGAGTGCCCATTCTGCTAACCCTCAAGAAGGGATTAATGCTGTTAAGCAGATGATGAAGTTTTTGGCAGAGGTTGAGCAGCTAGAGCTACCTGTTGATGATTTTTTAGGTGAGGCTATCTTGGAGCTGACTGATATTCATTCTAGACCCTATCCTGGTAGATCGGTAGTTCCTGAAGAGTGTCTAGCTACCTTTGATCGGAGGTTATTGGTTGGTGAGAGTGAAGAGAGTGTCTTGGCTCCTTTAGAAGAGATTATCGATAATCTAAGTAAAAGAGATAAGACCTTTAAGGCTGAAATCAAGTTGGTAGAGGCAGAGGTTGATTGTTATACTGGTAATACATTAGCTAGCAAGAGATTCTTCCCTGCTTGGAAGTATAGTCAAGAGGACTCTTTTGTTAAAAAGGCTTATCAGGCTTTGCAGAACTCTGGTTTAAAGAGTCAGATCTCTCATTACTCCTTCTGTACTGATGGTAGTCAGAGTGCAGGGGTACGCCAGATTCCTACTATTGGTTTTGGTCCATCAATAGAGAAGTTAGCTCATGTGGTCGATGAGTATGTGGAACTAACAGAGCTAGAAGGGGCTTATAGAGGATATGTTGCTATTTTGAAAAAGTTTTTAGCAGAGGATAGTAATTATGAAGACCTTAATTAAGAATGGAATTATCGTTGATGGGACAAAAGCTAAGGGTTTTAAAGGAGATTTAGCCATCGAGGAAGATTTAATAGTGGGAATTGGTCAATTTATTGAGGAAGAATTTGATCAGGTAATAGATGCTCAGGAGAAGGTAGTTTCACCAGGATTTATCGATACCCATAGCCATTCTGATTTAGAGATTTTAATCAATCCTTATCTAGAGTCTAAGATTAGGCAAGGAATCACTACTGAGGTCTTAGGTCAAGATGGTATTTCAATGGCTCCTCTTCCCTTAGATTATGTCAGCCCATGGCGTAAGAATTTGGCTGGACTTGATGGTGATAGTGATGAGCTTAGTTGGGATTGGCAGACGACTGATGGTTATTTGCAGTTATTAGAGGGTACAGAGCTAGCTACTAATCTGGCTTATTTAGTCCCCCATGGGAATATACGGATGGAGGCTATGGGCTTAGAAAATTGTCAGCCTGATGCTGAGCAAATAGAGAGAATGAAAGAGGTTACTCGAAGAGCTTTAGAGGCTGGGGTGGCAGGATTATCAACAGGATTGATCTATATGCCTTGTGCCTATGGAAGACAACAGGAGTTAATTGAGCTTTGTAAGGTAGTAGCAGAGTATGATAGACCATTAGTGATTCATCAAAGAAGTGAAGCTGATGATATCTTAAATTCGATGGCAGAAGTAATTAAGATAGGTGAAGAGAGTGGAGTTAAGATACATTTCTCTCATTTTAAGGTCTGTGGTAAGAAGAATTGGGATAAGATTCCCCAAGTAGAGAAGTTCTTGGAAGAAGCTCAAGCTAAGGGGCTAAAAGTATCCTTTGACCAATATCCCTATGCAGCAGGCAGTACCATGTTAGGAGTAACCTTACCACCTTGGGTACATGATGGTGGAACAGATAAGTTATTAGAGAGGTTAGAGGATGAAGAATTAAGGGAGCAGATGATTGCAGATATTGAGTCAGGGATACCTGGCTGGGATAACTTCATTGATTTTGCTGGCTTTGAGAATATCTATATTACCAGTGTTAAAACAGAGCAGAACAGAGATTGTATCGGTAAGAATCTAATTGAGATAGCTCAACTAAAGGGAAAAGATCCTTACCATGCCCTCTTTGATCTTCTTTATGAAGAGGAAAATGCAGTAGGGATGTATGACTATTATGGTCGGGAAGAGGATATTATTAGATTTATGAAAAGGCCTGAGCAGAACTTCTGCACCGATGGTTTATTGGGTGGTAGACCCCATCCTAGGGTCTATGGTTCTTTTCCTAAGGTCTTAGGTAAGTATGTCAGGGAAGAAGGAGTTTTGACTTTAGAGGAGGCTATCTATAAGATGACTGCTAAGGCAGCAGAAGCCTTTGGATTTGATGATCGCGGGACTTTGGAAGTGGGCAAGAAGGCTGATCTGCTTATTTTCAATCCAGCAACAGTCTCAGATAAAGCTACCTTTATTGATCCTATTCAATATTCTAAAGGGATTGAACTGGTAATGGTCAATGGAGAGCTGATTTTACAAAATGGTCAGAAGACCAATAATCGACCAGGAGCGGTCATTAGATTAAAATAATATTTTATGTTCCATATAATAGAAGGATATTATGACAGTTTTCTAATTAAAAATTAAGAGTTAAAAGTTAAAAATTTAAAGATTTTAGATCGAAAAAAATTATTGTTTGAACGAAGCAAGTATTCTCAACAAATAACAATAATAGACTAGTTTTTGAAGTAGAAGTACAGTATTTGTTAATCTAAAAAGATTTTGATTGCGTAGTAAGTTTAATTTTTTTCTAGACCTTTTGGTTACTTTTAGGGCAATGCTAAAAGTAACACGGGAAAAAGCTGATAAGCTTTCCCGTAACTTTTTTTAATTAGATTAATGAGAAAATTACTTACTTTGTAAAGTAAAAGTATTGCATAATATTCATAAAAATATATTAAAATTTGAATTGATTGGTGAGAGTAGTAGCAAAAAGTCATTATATTAGAATAAGTCCAGAAGAAATGAGGGATAGATGATGTCAAAAAATAATATTAAAATAACTTATAATCAAGATAATAATAGTACAGGTAAGGTCAGTGTAGATTCTTTTTCTAAGGAGGTAATTAAGGAGGTTAGAGAATTCCACCAGAGTTTCTCTCAATATGAGGTTACTCCTTTACATACCTTGAGTAATTTAGCAGAGGAGTTAAAGCTAGATAAGATCTGGGTTAAAGATGAGTCCTATCGTTTTGGCTTAAATGCCTTTAAGGTCTTAGGAGGCTCTTATGCTATCATTAAATATTTGAGTCAAAAATTAGAGATGGATATTAATGAGTTGAGCTTTGATAAGTTGAAATCTAAAGAGATTAAAGATAAGCTTGGTGAGATTACCTTTGTGACAGCAACCGATGGTAATCATGGTCGAGGTGTAGCTTGGGCAGCCAATCAACTAGATCAGAAGGCTGTAATCTTTATGCCTAAAGGGTCTGCTAAGATGAGGCTGGAGAATATCAGAAAAGAAGGTGCTGAGGCTACGATAACTGAGTGTAATTATGATGATACTGTGAGAATAGCCCAAGAATATGCCAAGGAGAATAATGGGGTGATCGTTCAAGATACAGCCTGGGAAGGCTATGAAGATATCCCTTTATGGATTATGCAAGGATATATTACTGTTATTAGTGAGGTTTTAGAGCAGTTAGCAACAGAAAAACCAACTCATATTATTCTACAGGCTGGAGTAGGTGCCTTTGCTGGAGCTATTTTGGCAGCTTTAGTATCTATTTATGGTGAAGATTGCCCTTATACTATCATTGTTGAGCCTGATAAAGCCGACTGTATCTACCAATCAGCTCTAGCTCAAGATGGTCAGGCCCATAATGTAACAGGTGAGCTTGATACTATTATGGCTGGATTAGCTTGTGGTGAGCCAAATCCAATAGCTTGGGAAATTTTAAGGGATTATGCTGATGCTTATCTATCCTGTCCAGATTATATAGCAGCCCTAGGAATGAGAATTGTAGCTAATCCTCTAGAAGATGACCCAAGAATAATCGCAGGAGAGTCAGCAGCAGTAGGTATTGGTCTGTTGCAGATCTTATTAGAGGATAAAGCTTATGAGGATACAGTAGAAGCTCTAAAGTTAGCTCAAGACTCTAAAGTCTTAATCATCAGTACTGAAGGGGATACTGATCCAGTGGGCTATAGAGATATCATCTGGAAAGGAAAGTACCCTCTACCAGAATTCTCTTAAAGATATTTAGACCAAGTTTGAGTTTAAGTATAAGTAACACTAAAACAATGTTTTTGTGGTTTACTCAATTTTTAACTTAGCCTTAGTTGAAAAATGTTGCATTATCTATAATCTCAATCTTTATGCGGGTGCAAGATATATTTTTATATTTAGATATCAATAAAGTGGCTATGTAGCCACTTTATTGATATAATGAGACTATTGTTATGCTTATTGAGTTTGAGTATAAGTAGAGTATAAACCCATGTTTTATGGTTTACTCAGATTTAACCTTTTACTTATTTATTGTATTAATTTCTATGTCAGAACAAAATCTAAATTCATTAAAACTATGAGAGGAGAATGTAAACTATGGAACAAGAACAAACTAATTTAATTGAAGGTGCCCGTCAACAAGCGGAAGGATACTTTAGGAGGGGAGAGTATTATTGCTCTGAGGCGGTCTTGACTACTATCAACCAATTATTGGGAGAAGAATTGCCAGCAGAGATTGTGAAGTTGGCTTCGGGATTTCCAGTTGGAATCGGTAAATCAAAATGTTTATGTGGAGCGATTAGTGGGGGAATAATGGCTTTAGGACTAAAGTATGGGAGAGTAGAGCCTGGAGCTGAGATGCCAGCTAACTCTTTTCTTAGAAGTGCAGGGTTACATGATTATATCAAGGATGAGTATGGTTCTACCTGTTGTCGTGTAATTACGGCCAAGTTTGAAGATTTTGCTAGTCCTAAGCGAGTTGAACATTGTATAAGAATTACAGGAGAGGTTGCTGCTTGGGTAATGGAGAAATTTATTGAAGATGGAGTTGTATAGTTATTTGCTTTTAGAATGTAATCTAAATGTTTCTTTATATGATGAAAAAGCGACACTTTCGTGTCAGGAATCGGGAATCTGGAATCAGTCTATTTTACTGATAACCGGTTCCTGACTCCTGATTCCTAAAAGTATCTCAATATACCCATAGGGTTTAACTTTAGGGTTGTTTATTTATAAATAGGAGGTAGAATATAGATGACAGCAATTTTAAAACAGATACCAGTTCCAATAGCAGGTTTGATGCTTGGTTTAGCTGGGCTAGGTAATCTTATTCAAGGTTATGGTAGTCAATATCGTTATTTAGCTGGAATCTTAGCTGTATTGATAGGAGTATTATTAATAGCTAGTTTTTTTGCTAATAAAGAGGGATTTTTAGCTCAATTTGAGAATTCGATTGTGGCTAGTGTTTTCCCAACTTTTTCGATGGCAATTATAATTTTAGCTACATATCTAGTTCCTTTTTCTTATCAAGTTGCTTTATCTTGTTGGTACATAGGAATTATTCTTCACATTCTGCTAGCTGGTTTATTTACTAGAAAATTTATCTTTAATTTTAATATTAAGCAGGTCTTTCCTAGTTATTTTATTGTTTATGTAGGTATAGTGGTGGCAAGTGTAACTGCTCCTGTCTTTAATCAATTGCTACTTGGTAAGATAATTTTTTGGTTTGGTTTTGTATCATATTTGGTTTTATTGCCGATAGTTATTTATCGAGTTTTAGTCATTAAAGGGATTAAGAAGCCTGCTTTACCTACTATCTCTATCTTTACAGCTCCAGCTGGTTTATGTTTGGCTGGCTATATGAGTGTATTTAATAATAAAAATATAATGATGTTAGGGTTTTTAAGTATATTAACCTTAGTAATGGTAACTATTGTTACATTTTATTTATCTAAGATGATTTCAAAGAACTTTTATCCTAGTTTTTCTGCTTTTACTTTTCCTTTTGTAATTACTGCTATCGGGCTGAAGATGGCTTCGGTTTTTTTACAGAAAAATTTTCAAAACCTGTTACTGTATTATCCAGCATTAATAGTGGAAGTTTTAGCAACTGTTTTAGTTATTTTTGTTCTAATCAAGTACTTTGCTTATCTTATTCAAGTTAGCAAACAAGAAGATTATCAACAGCAAAAGGCTTAAAGGAAGATTAGTTAAATATGAGGATATTAGTTATGAGTTCTTTGTAAGGTAATGATAGATTAATTTTTAAGGAGTAGGATATTATGATCTATGTCAATAATGCTGCCACAACTTGGCCTAAGCCAGAAGGGGTGTATCAGCAGATCAATTCTTGTATGAGGGATTTTGCTTATAATCCTGGTAGGTCTGGTGGAGTTGGAATATCTAGAATTGAAAGAGAGATATTTAATGTTAGAACTAAGGTTGCTAAGCTGATTAATGCTGCTAATTCTTCTAGAGTTATCTTTACCTCTGGAGCTACAGAGGCATTGAACCTAGCGATAAAAGGTACTTTACAGCAAGGAGATCATGTGATTACTACAGAGCTTGAACATAATTCGGTGCTTCGTCCCTTAAGAAAGCTAGAAGAAAGTAAGCTAATTGAATTGAGTATTATTCCAATTGATCAAAAAGGTAGATTTAATTTAAAACAGTTAGAGGAAGAAATTCAAGAGAATACTACTTTGATAGTAACTACCCATGCTTCTAATGTGCTTGGAAGTATCGTCGATATCAAAAGAATTGGAGAGTTAGCTCATAATAGAGGGATTACTTATCTAGTTGATGCAGCACAGACAGCAGGTGTAGTTGAGATCGATGTTGAGAAGATGAAGATAGACCTCTTATCTTTAGCAGGGCATAAATCTTTATATGGACCTACAGGAATAGGAGCCTTATATATTAATGAAGGAATTGAACTGGACACAATAATAGAAGGGGGAACAGGAAGTGACTCCTTAGCAACTTATCAGCCGACAATCTTACCAGACCGCTATGAAGCGGGTACCCTCAATACTATGGGGATTGTTGGTTTAGGGGCAGGGGTTGACTTTGTTCTAGAGACTGGAATTGCTCAGATTAGAGCAGAAGAGCTAAGGTTGACTAAGAGGCTGATAGCAGGTTTAAAGAAGATAGATGATGTTATAATCTATGGTGATCTAGAAATTGCAGATAGAGTGGCTGTTGTAGGATTTAACTTAAAAGAAATAGCAGCAGCTGATTTAGGATATATCTTAGAGAATCAGTTTGATATCTCAGTTAGAGCAGGCTTGCATTGTGCCCCTTTACTCCACCAAGCCTTAAATACTAAAGATATCGGGATGGTTAGAGTCAGTTTTTCCTATTTCAATACAGAAGAAGAGGTAGATATTATCTTAGAGGCTTTATCTAAAATAGCTAATAATAAGGAGGAGTTTGGTTTATGAAAGAACTTGATGTACGAGGAATGATCTGTCCAAAGCCAGTTATTGAGACTAAAAAGGCTTTAGAGAAAAGTGATAAATTATTGGTGTTGTTAGATGATCAGGTGGCTAAGGATAATGTAATGAAGTTGGCTAAAAAGTTAAATTGCCAAGTTACTTTATTAGAAGATGGCAATGAATATCAGTTAACCATTAAAAAGACTGATGTGATTGTTGAAAAGGAAGATTTAAGTGAAGGAAAGGTCTATTTTATCAGTACTGATACTTTGGGTAATGGCGAAGAAGAGCTTGGTTATGCCTTGATGAAAGGTTTTATTAGCACCTTATTAGAAATAAATCCATTGCCAGCTAAGATTATCTTTATCAACTCAGGGGTTAAGATTCCTACATTAAATCAGCAGGCTCAAGAGCATTTACAACAGTTAGTAGAGCAAGGAGTAGAGGTTGTATCCTGTGGAGCTTGCTTGAATTATTATAAACTAACTGAAAAATTAGAGGTAGGAAGTATTACTAATATGTATGAGATAGTTGAGAGCTTAAATACAGGTGAGGTAGTGTCGTTATAGAATGATATCATACGCGTTAACTTAAGCCGAATTTTGACAATTAGTCAATGGAATAGTATATTCCATCAATCTGTCTAAAGTTGTTTTTCGCTTACGTTTCTCA
>NZ_JBSQYM010000016.1:0-27768 GCF_055140805.1 Orenia sp. | reverse complement strand
AATTAGGATATTCATTCAGGCTAATATTATTTTATCTCCCTTTAGGGAAATCTTATGTTTTTAAAGTAGCCACAGTGTTTTAACCTGTGGCATCAAACAGGCATTAAAGCCTAGATTAACATATCTATATCAACAGTATAGAATGGCTCAAAATTAACAATTTACATTAATTGGTCTAAAATTTGCTCGTTTATAGTTCTAAGTATAAAGTTGAATTTAAGCGAGTAAATCTTGATTATCAATTTACTTATTAAGAATAATATATTATAATATAAATAGTAATTATTACTAATTACTAATTAAGAGAGGGTGATTTTATGTTTTTGGAATGGTTTAAAGGGTTAAATCCTGTTATGCAAGCTTTTTTAGCTACTCTTTTTACTTGGTTTCTAACTGCTTTAGGAGCAGGGGTAGTCTTCTTCTTTAAAGAAGTGAATAGAAAATTTTTAGATGGAATGTTGGGTTTTGCAGCTGGAGTAATGATTGCAGCTAGTTTTTGGTCATTATTGGCTCCTGCTATTGAGATGTCGGAGAATTTGGGGGTTCCTGGTTGGATTCCAGCAGTAGTTGGATTTTTATTAGGTGGATTATTTTTAAGAATAGTAGATAGATATTTGCCCCATCTTCATCCTGGCTTAGCTAAAGGAAAAGCAGAAGGGATTAAGACCAGTTGGGAGAGAAGTATTTTATTGGTACTTGCAGTGACATTACATAATATTCCAGAAGGTTTGGCTGTGGGAGTAGCTTTTGGAGCAGTAGGTGCTAATCTACCTTCGGCTTCTTTAGCAGGAGCAATAGCTTTGGCTATAGGTATTGGTATTCAAAACTTTCCAGAGGGGACAGCTGTATCTGTGCCTTTAAGAAGAGAAGGATTATCTCCAATGAAGAGCTTTATGTATGGGCAGGCATCAGGAATAGTTGAACCACTTGCAGGGGTACTTGGTGCGGCAGCGGTATTATTGATGAGACCGATTCTACCGTATGCTTTAGCTTTTGCGGCAGGAGCAATGATCTTTGTAGTAGGTGAAGAGTTGATTCCTGAATCACATCAAGAAGGTAATAGTCATATAGCTACAGCAGGATTGATGCTAGGTTTTGCAGTGATGATGGCTTTAGATGTGGCATTAGGTTAAATGAGTAAACTATAATTAAGATTTTACCAGGTAATATATAGATTAGTAGTAATAGTGTTAAGTTTATCTTTAATTAAATTAGTAAAGGGAAGTGTGGAAATCCACACTTCCCTTTTGGTTGATTATTTTGTGTTGTACATTCCACGGCTTTGCATATAATTGAAGATTCCTTCTCCATGCTCTTGTTCTTCCTTTTGAATATGGTTTAATACTTGACGAGCTTCAGAGCTAGTAAATTCAAAGATACTAGTATTATAAGTAGAAGATACATATTTTTCTGTCATTAACTGATCAGTACATAGTTTGTAATCAGTAGGATTTCCAGTCTGACCTTGGCTAATTTGGGGTTGGTTATTCTGCTGGTTTTTTTGATTTAGCTGAGGAATAGTACCATTTAACATCTGGTTAACAGTATCAAAATGTTGTTGCTCTTGATCTGCATAGTAATTAAATAGTGCTTGTAATTCTGGATCTTGAGCTTGATTGGCATAATCTTTATACTTCTGAATACAGATCTCTTCATGGCTTTTCTGATCTTCTAGAAGAGTTCTTTCTTTTTGAGTGAGTGTAATTTGTGTGATAATATCGCCTCCTTTGTTAGTTTATTTTTTGTAACTATGGATTTTTTATTCTGATTTTTAAATTTAGATTTAGTTATTAATGTAAAGAGGAGTAGCTTTTATTTTCTTGAATATATAATTATTGAGTTATGCTCATTTATTAATTAAAGATTTACTTTTTATCCTATTTCTCTAGCTAAGAGTTAGGAGTTTTTTTATGTTAAAGCTATTTAAATCTATTGGGAGGTAGAAGTATTGAAATTAAAATCTAATTTGACTATTATATTTTTGTTGGTGTTTGTAATATTTTTATTTAATAATATATCCTATGGGGAAGAGGAATATCAAGAGATTTATTTTCGGGGTAAGGTTATTGAGCTGGAAAATTTAGATTCAGGCAAAGAGGGTGAGATTTTACTAGAACAGAGGTCAAAAGTATTAATAACAAGTGGTAAGTATGAGGGAGAAAAAATTAATATAACCAGTTTTTACAAGGAGAATCATCCTTATTCAAATTTAAAATTAGAAGAAGGGATGAAGGTTCTTCTAGTGACAAATACTAATGAATCAGGTGATGAGTTAGGTCAAGTTTATTTACATGATGTAATCAGAGACCATGGGGTCTATTATTTAATTGCAATTTTTGCAGTACTATTATTAATAATTGGGAGAGGACAAGGTTTAAAGACAATCATCACTCTAGTATTTACGGGAGTAATAATTGTAAAAATGATGCTTCCTCTGCTGTTGCAAGGTAAGGATCCAATCTTTGTAGCAGTTATCTCGGCTATTGTGATTATTGTCCCTACTTTACTGACTATAGGTGGAATCAATTCTAAATCTATTGCCTCAATTATAGGAACTGGCTTTGGTGTAATAACTTCAGGTGTTCTGGCATTATGGATAGGAAAGATTGCTCATTTGACAGGATTTAGTAGTGAAGAATCTAAGATATTAATTTACATGGATAGTGATATCAACATTAGGGGATTATTATTTGCGGGGATTATCATAGGTTCTCTTGGAGCCATAACTGATGTCTGTATGTCTATCTCATCGGCTATATCTGAGATGAAGCAGTTAAATAGATCTTTAGGCTGTAGTGAAATGTTCCAAGCTGGATTGAATGTTGGGCGCGATATTATGGGAACAATGTCTAATACCTTATTATTGGCTTATGTAGGTGGTTCGATACCTCTACTATTAGTTTTATTAGGTGCAGAGCTACCTTGGATTAGGATTATTAATATGGATATGATTGTTACAGAATTTGTCAGTGGACTTGCTGGTAGTATAGGCTTGATTATTTCTATTCCAGTGACAGCCTGTTTTGCTTCGGTATTAATGTGGTTGGATAACTAAGGTTTAATTAGGTTTCGCCTAATAGGCGATTTACTTTTTTCTTGACAAAAAAGTAACCAAAAAGGTCAAGAAAAAATTAAACTCACTCAGCAATAAAATTTTATATTAGTTATTAAATTAGGAGTTTTAAATTAAGATTCAGCTAAACCTTTAGTTTTGGCTATGTTTTGCTTCGTTTAGACAGTAATTTTTTCGAGTTAAGTCAAAAGATTGCGAAACATGCTATGGCTAAAAGTTGAAGTTAATGTGGTTAAAGGTGAATTGGAGATTGTATGGAGTTTAATGGAGGATTGTGAGACCGCTTACGTTTCTTTAAAGGTATAACTGGAGAGAAAATTAAGGATAGAAGAACAATGTTTACTATTTAGAGTAGATACTATGATAAATTGTAAGATATAATATATTGGCAGCAAGTTAGATTTCTAGAATGATAATAATAGTTGCAAGTAATGATAAATCACAATTTTGGTATATTAAAAATCAAAATTGTGGATATTAAATATTTAGTATTTCCATGGTGATAATTACTTTATATTTAAACAATAGAATTTTACATTTATTTGAACTTATTATAAAATATATAGTAGCTAAATAAAGATAAAAACTAGATTATTAGATTGATTTAAAATATTCTGTAATTAAAAAAGGTGGTGATAACATGGGAAGAAGAAAGAGAAATGATATTAAAGAAGAACCTAATAATGTTGAGTACGTAGATATGGAAAAATTGATGAATTCTGATATTACTTATCAAACTGTGAGAACTCCTATAGATACTATTATTAGCAGAATGGAAGCAGGGCATTATTTTATACCAGAGTATCAAAGAAATTATGTTTGGAAAGAAAAGCAGGTAATAGCGTTAATAATTTCATTATTGAGGGATATACCAATTCCTAGATTATATATGTACTCTAATCCTAAAGATGGAAAGTACACAATAATAGATGGTCAACAAAGAATAACAAGCCTATTCTTTTTTTTAAAAGGGGTATTTCCGAGTTCTAAAACTAAAAGACATTATTATAACTTTAAGAAAATAAGCCAATTAGTTGATAAGCATCAACAGGCTAACTCTAAAAAAGAGCAGAGACAAATAAGGAAAGACCTTAGAGAACAATTTGGATTGAAATTCAAAGAATTCAATTATAAGAAAGATAATGGAGAAAACAAAAAATTTACTTATGAGAGCTTCGAGGAACCACAGAAGTTAATGTTTAATAATAAATCCTTAGATTTTAGTATTGTATCTGTTAAAAATGATGATGATTTTTATTCAGTTTATACTGATATCTTTAGATTATTAAATAGTGCAGGAGAACCTTTAAGTAGCCAAGAGATTAGAAATGGAATCTACTATGGCAGTATATTATATAAGCAGATAAATATGTTTAATGAAGAAAATCAAGCTTGGCTAAAAATAAAGAAGAATGAAAATAATCGACATGGAAATGTTGAATTCCTTTTGAGATTATTAGCTTTAAATAAGTATATTGAAATAAAATCTAAGGAAGAATTAATTGATTATGTTATAAATGAGTTTGATGAAAAAGACTTTGATTCTAAAAATTTAGCTAAAATAGATAAGCTAAATGAAGTAATGACTTTAGAAAAATACTCAACTTATTCAAATTTAGTTGATAAATATTCAAAAGAATATTCAGTACATAAGTTTGAAGATGAAGTAGAGAAAGAAATAGAAAAGTTAAGATGTTTTATTGAAGGAGTAGATAAATTTCCAAAAGATGAAAAGCATATTGATAAGTTAAGGGTTGAAGCATTTTTTATTGCTGCTTCTAAACTAGATATAATAAATAAAAATTTTAAAATCTCTTATAATAAATTAACAGAAGAATTAAATTCTAGTGAACATACTTCTAGTAAAAAATCGATATTTAAGAGAATACTACAAGCTATTAAGATTATAAAAGAGTCAGGTGAGAATAATGGATTATAAAGAGTATATTGAAGAGATAAAGGAGATAGCAATGGAATCATTGGATAATGGCTATCATGTCTGTATAACTGGTAAGAATATGTCTGGGAAATCAGATGCATTGATGGCTATTTTAAAAGAAAATATTGAAAAAAATAATTATTATTTTATAGATACTGTCAATCGAGTTCTCTTTAATGATGAGGCTTTGATGGGTTTAGATGAGAAAGAGTTGTCAGAATATCTTGGAAGTCCTAAAAAAATTTTGAATAGAAGAGTTAATTCTAATTATTTCAATAAGATAGATGTTTTTGCTGGAGGGGAACATAATTTAGGAGCATACTATGCTTTTCAATTTTTAAAGATTAATTTACTTAATGGTAAATTTAAAGAGTTGTTATTTGAATTTTTAGAGGATTTTAATATAAATATAGAATTTTTAGAAGATGAAAATAAGATTCTTTTTTCTATAAGGGGTGAAGAAGTTATTGCTTCTAGTGGTTATCAAGCATTGTTGAGAATATTTGTTGAAATATACTATGCTTATCAAAATGACGTAAAAATTATAGTTATAGATGAAATTGATGAACATTTAGATAATCAAACGACTCGGACAATTATTAAAAAATTAAAAGAGATATTCCCAAGTATCAAAATTATTACAACAGTTCATTCTTTAACATTTTTTGAAGAACTTGAGAATACAAAAATAATTGTTCTTGATGGTTCTAATTATTCTTATAAAATCTTAGATTCAAAGGATTTAGGTAGTTTGGAATATATTAACAGAGAAGTGTTTAATAGTTATGTTGAAGAAGATACAGGGATATCTAGAATGGAAGAGTTATACATGAAGGTTTTCAATGATATTGAATTAGAAGATGAGGATAAGAGATATCTATCAGAAGTAAAAGGGTTAAGTCCAAGAGAAAAAAGTATTCGAGATATTATTTTAGAGGAGATTCCAATAGATGTTTGATCCCAAGATATTATTAGATTTTCCTACTAGATTTGAAGATATCAATTATCCTACTAAGAATGTAAACTATTATAATGAGAATGAAGAGAGTAGAAGTCTTTTTGAAAGTTTATTAGAATCTTCAAATCATAGGTGTATGTATTGTGGAACGGATTTAAGTGGTGAAAAAACTTATGGTATTGATGGAGATTATCAAAAAGAACACACAATAGAAAAAAGTCAATATAGTGGTGATGGAAGTAATTTTTTAGAAAGATGCAAATTTAACTTTTCTGTTGCTTGTAATAAGTGTAATAACTATAAAAAATATAAAGTTAAATGTATTGGCAAGGAATTTTCAAAATTAGATTATAATTATTGTACAGATGAAAATTGTTTATCTCATTGTTTTGAAATTGAAAAAGCTTTAAATGAATATTTAAATATAAATAACATAATAATACAGCCTTATGGAACATATCATATTCAAACTGGTTTTCCATTGGAAATACAATATGATGTATTAAAAAAGAGATTTATTCCAAGTGAAAAGTTTAAGTATTTTAAAGAAACTAAAGAGAGTATAAAAAAGCATATTGAGAAATTTAAATTAAATAAGAGGAATTTAAAAATTTTAGATCAAATTATTACTGACTTATATAATGACATGAAACAAAATAAGGAGTTTAGAATATTCACTAAGAAGTCACTATTAAACCCTAATAATAATAGTCATTCAAATGTATTGGATGATATGTTTATTGATTATTTAAATAATTTAAGTGAAAGACAAAAAAGAATGACAGTAAGAAGAATATTTAGGGAATATATCCTTATGAATAACTAAATATAGAAAATTCTAGCTCACAATTTATTTGTATTTTATTGGAATTAATCGAGATTTTTTACTAAATGATAAATTAAAAAAACATATAAATATCTAAAAGTAACTTATGCTACAGACTATTTTTCTGTGAACTAGGTTGCTTTTTTCCTATATCATAAAGTATTAAGAAATTGAACAATAAATAAGTTGATAGTATATAGAACACCAAAAAATTAATAATTAAAGCCTCACTACTATAAGTATTTATTAGTTAGTTTTCCCTCTCATTAGACCAGAGGGTGATTAAGGGGTGAGGTGTGATAATATCTTTTACTAAACTTTTATGACTTTAGAATAAATATGATATAATATTACTTTTTATATAGTGAATTAAAATCATCCACAATTAGCTATAATATATAGCTTTATTATAGGTAGATTGTTTGCGAAAGTTCAAAATAAATGGTAGAATTAAATGTAATAAACCAAGTAGGAAGGTAGGAAAATATATGTTTAAGAGAAATAGAACACTTGGAATAATTTTAATATTATTCATGTTAGTTACTGCAGGATCTGTAGGGTTATTCTTTCATAAAGCCCAAGCAAACCAAGTAAGTGAACTTAATATGTTTAAAAAGCTATTTGTAATTGTGGATTTAGTTAAAAGAAGTTATGTTGAAGAAACAGATATAGATACTTTATTAACCGGTGCTATTGATGGGATGTTGGAGAGTTTGGATGACCCTTATACTGTCTATCTACCACCACGGGATTTTCAGAATATGCAAGAAGAGTTTGACGGTAAGTATGGTGGTATTGGAATAGTTATTACGATGAAGGATAAGCAATTGACTGTAGTTTCTCCAATCACAGATACTCCAGGAGAGCGGGCTGGTTTACAAGGTGGAGATATGATTATGGCCATTGATGGTGTATCGACTAAGAATATGCCGATGGAAGAGGCTGTAGGAATGATGAAGGGTAAGCCTAGTACAAAAGTAACTTTAACTATTAAGAGAAAAGTATCAGAAGAAGAATCTGCTAAGGAGCCTAAAGAATTTGATGTAGATATTGTTCGAGAAGAGATAGAGCTTTCTTATGTTGAATCTGAGATGAAGACAGATAAGATTGGCTATATTCGGTTAGCTCAATTTATTGATGGGGTAGGAGAAGAGATTGCTACTAAGATTGAAGAGCTACATAAAGAAGGAGCCCAAGCTTATATTCTCGATTTAAGAAATAATCCAGGTGGATTATTAAGTGAGGCTGCTAAGGTAGCAAGTAACTTTATTGATAAGGGCTATGTTGTTCATGTTAAAGAACGCCAAGGTGAGAAGACATCTATTCCTGTCTCTAATGAAATTACAGCAACAGATGCACCATTAGTAATTCTTGTAAATGGAGGAAGTGCCAGTGCCTCTGAGATTGTAACTGGAGCTATTCAGGATGATGAACGGGGAGTTATTGTAGGAGAGAAGACCTTTGGTAAAGGTGTAGTACAGAGTGTAGTTCCATTATCTGATGGTTCCGCTGTTAAATTGACTACTGCCAAATATTATACTCCAAAGAATAGATTTATTCATCATCAAGGGATTGAACCTGATGTAGAGGTTAAATATAATCCTGATACTAAAGCAGACGAACAACTAGATGAAGCAATTAAGATATTAGAGGATAAATTAAATTAGAGAGGACTTTTTCTAATGAGTAGAGACAAGATATTAGTCATTTTTGTCAGTTTGACTCTATTATTCTTACTTACATCTTGTAGCCAAGATACTAAGCCAGTGGTCAATCAAGATGAAGAAACAATGGGTCAAGAACCAGTAAATCAAACTATAGAGGTAGATTATAGCAAAACAATAGATGACTATAATAATTATATAGATAGTCTGTTAGAAGATTTAGGATTAAATGATGAAGAGTTTATTGTTCAAGCATCGACAGAGAAGAGGGAGAGAAAGGTTGATGATTATCACTTTACTTGGACTTATAATTATCGTGAGCTAGAAATCCCTCTCTTTGGAAATAAGCTCAAATTATTAGAGACTACTAAAGATAAAATAGTGCATAGACTAGAGGAAGAGTTTGCGATAGTAGAGGTAGATTGGGTAGAAGAGAAAAAGCAAGTGTTAAATATCAAACTTGCTTTTAAACCCCAGTCTACAGGTGAGAAGATAGTTACCCATCAACTTAAATTAGTTCAAGCCAAGCCTAAGGCGAAGTTAGCAATTATACTAGATGACTGGGGTTTTAATCGTAAAGGGACTGAAGAGATGCTGAGCATCAATCGACCTCTGACTATGGCTGTGTTACCTTTCAGACCTCATTCTCAAAAGGATGCTAAATTAATTAAAGAAGCAGGCTTTGAGATGACTTTACATCAGCCACTAGAGCCAATGAATCCTGAGGTCAACCCTGGTAAAGGAGCTATTTATACCACTATGAGTAGTGAAGAGATTAAAGAGATTCTAGAGAAGAACTTAGCTAGTTTACCTGATGTATTGGGAGTCAATCACCATATGGGGTCTAAGGCTTCAGCTGATAGTCATGTCATGACAGAGATTATGAATGTATTAAGAGAAAGAGAGTTGTTTTATGTAGATAGCAGTACCTCTCATAAGTCAGTTGGGTTCGAGACCGCTCAAGAGTATGGTGTTCCAACAGCAGCAAACTATCTTTTTATAGATAATGTTGATGAGAAAGAGGCTGTTGAGAAGATGCTACTTCGTTTAGCTAAAGTAGCCTTAAAGAAGAAGGAGTTAGTAATTATTGGGCATATCCGGATGAATACTGCCTTAGCAATTCAAGAGATGATTCCTACTATTGAAGAAATGGGAGTTAAGCTGGTTTATGTATCTGAATTAGTTAAATAAAACAGTGAAGAGTAATGAGTGATGAGTGACAAGTGATGAATCAAAGCAGCAAGATTAGAAGTTTAAGAAGTTAGGGCACCTACATTTGTGGGTGCTTTTTTAGCTACATTATATTAATTATAATATGAGATATGTGTAATGATAGATAATAGGTATATTGGGACACTTTCGTATTAGTGTAAGTTATCAGTGTGAGTGTGTGTGAAGTGCCTTTATATTGGGGTTTACTCACACTCACACACCCACTCACACTGATATTTAAAAGTGTCGTAATATCTTTCTATTGTGTTATCTTATTATAGATTAATCATTATAAAAAGGTGGGGTGAAGATCATGTCTAAATTTAAATTAGTCTCTGACTACTCTCCAAAAGGGGATCAGCCAGCAGCAATTGAAAGCTTGACTAAAGGGATAAAAGCTGGGATGAAGGAACAGACCTTATTAGGGGTAACTGGATCGGGTAAGACTTTTACTGTAGCAAATGTAATTGAGAAGGTACAGAAGCCTACCCTAGTAATTGCCCATAATAAGACCTTGGCTGCTCAATTATGTAGTGAGTTTATTGAGTTCTTTCCTGAGAATAAGGTTGGTTATTTTGTCAGTTATTATGATTATTATCAGCCAGAGGCCTATGTTCCCCAGACCGATACATATATAGAGAAGGATTCTTCTATCAATGAAGAGGTTGATAAGATGAGATTGGCAGCAACCAGTTCTCTATTTGAACGAGAAGATGTGATTATCGTGGCTAGTGTATCCTGTATCTATGGATTGGGTAATCCGGCAGACTACTTAGATTTGACCTGCCATTTAGAGCGTGGGATGATTAAGGATCGTAGTGATATCATCAGAGAGCTGATAGGCATTCAGTATAAGAGAAATCAGATTGACTTTGCACGAGGAACCTTTAGGGTCAATGGTGATGTAATTGAGATAATTCCTGCTTATGAAGATAAGGCATATCGAGTAGAGCTATTTGGTGATGAGATAGATCAGATTAGAGAGATAAATACTCTAACTGGAGAGATTTTAGGTACACTAGATGAGCTGACCATTTATCCAGCCAGCCACTTTGTTACACCAGAGGATAAGATAGAGCGGGCTTTAAAGGAGATTGAAGAGGAGTTAGAGAAGAGACTTGATTATCTAAGAGGTCAAGGTAAGTTATTAGAGGCTCAAAGATTAGAAGAGAGGACCAAATATGATATGGAGATGTTGGCTGAGGTTGGTTTCTGTTCAGGGATAGAGAACTATTCTCGCCTTTTAGAAGGGCGAGCAGAAGGAAGTCGCCCTCAGACCTTGATTGATTATTTTCCTGATGATTTTCTATTAGTAATCGATGAATCCCATAAGACAATTCCCCAAATTGGAGGAATGTATGCTGGTGACCGCTCTAGAAAGGAGAAGCTGGTAGAGTATGGTTTTAGATTGCCTTCAGCTTTGGATAATAGACCTTTGCAATTTGATGAATTTGAGAGCTTAATCAATCAGGCTATCTATATCTCTGCTACACCAGCTGCTTATGAATTAGACCATAGTCAACAGGTTGTAGAGCAGATTGTTCGCCCAACTGGATTGATAGATCCCGAGGTTGAAGTCAGATCTATCAAGAATCAGATTGATAATTTATTAGATGAGATTCATCAGGTAATAGATATTGGTGAAAGGATTTTAGTAACCACCTTAACCAAGAAGATGGCAGAGGATTTGACTGCTTATCTGGAGCGAGCAGGGATTAAGGTTAGATACCTTCATTCTGATATAGATACTATTGAAAGGTTAGAAATTATTAGAGATTTACGTTTAGGTAAATTTGATGTTTTAGTAGGAATCAATCTGTTGAGAGAAGGACTGGATATTCCCGAAGTATCTTTAGTAGCAATCCTTGATGCTGATAAAGAAGGATTTCTACGCTCTAATCGTTCCTTAATCCAGACAATTGGACGAGCTGCTCGTAATGCCAATGGTAAGGTAATCATGTATGCTGATAAGATGACCGATTCGATGAAAGAAGCAATTGGTGAGACCAATCGTCGCCGTAAAGTGCAGATGGAGTTTAATAAGGAGCATGGGATTATACCCCAGACCATTAAAAAAGAGGTTAGAGAGGTACTCCGTCCTGTAGATATGATTGCTGAAACAAGAGAAGAGTACAAGGTTGATGAAGAGGAGCTAAAGGAGATGTCAGAGGCAGAAATCTTAAGAGAGATTGCTGACTTAGAAGAAGAGATGGAGGAAGCAGCGGCAAATCTAGAATTTGAGTTAGCAGCTCAAATAAGGGATGAGATAGAGGAATTGAGAGATAAACTGTAAATTTTGATAGCACGGAGAGTTTTGGATTTTTAAAAACTCGTAGGAAGGACCTTGAGTTTGAACTAGCAGCTCAGATTAGAGATGAAATTGAAGAGTTACGTTCTAAATTATGATGATAGCACTCTTACGAAGAGTCTTGGGGGTTTAAGACTCAGAGGGTTAATCTAGAATTTGAGTTGGCAGCACAAATCAGGGATGAGATAGAAGAGCTAAGAAATAAGATATAAAATTTGATAGCACGGAGAGTTTTTTGATTTTTAAAAACTCGGAGAAAGAACCTTGAGTTTGAACTAGCAGCTCAAATTAGAGACGAGATTGAGGAATTAAGAATTTATAGGTTTTATAGATATATATTAAAAATTATTATAAAAAATAAAGTTAGCCACGAATTAGCACTAATTAAACACGAATAAGATATTAAAGAAATTAGTTTATAAATAAAATCTTTTGAATTATTCATGTAGATTGGTGAGATTCGTGGCAAAAAATAATTTGATTTATATTTTTGTAGAAATATTTAATCTAAATCATGTATTTTATCGACATTATAATCACCAATTCGTTCTATAGCTTCCTTTATGTCTTCATCTTTCATCTGGGTTCTCAGTGTTGCAGTTACACTTTTTTCCTTAGCATTAATATTAACAAATTTAATACTATCTATTTCCTGTAACTGAGTCTTAATTTTATCGGTAGATTCTTCATCAAAGGAACCATCAATGTATAACTTCTTTTTCATTTTAGCACCTCCTCTTAACTAGTTATCCTTAGTATAACCGATATTTTAATTTTGAATTTAAAGGGATAACTAGATTTCTAATTAGTATAAATTGATAAAGGCTTAATTAAAAAGCGCTTAAAAATAGATTAAAATTCAATTAAAAAGCAGGAATTGTTATAGTTATAGTCTAAATAGAATAAAGAGAATTGGATAATGTGAAATTATTAAGGAACTGTGAAGTATAACCTATATCTGGTCACCTTGGGTTATATGGAGTTAATGGTGAACCCACCCTATATTATATTTATAATATAGGGTTTTATTTTTTTGATTATAATTTAAGTTTTAAATAGAGAAGGGGTGATAAAATGATTAAGTGGAGTAGTGAGTTAGAGCTTGGATATCCAGAAATTGATATTCATCATCGGGTATTTTTAAAGACGATAAATAAATTTTTACAAGAATTAGATGGAGGAATTGATGATTTAAAAGAAAACTTAGAAAATCTCTTATATTTTCTAACTGATTATGTAGAAACCCATTTTTCTGAGGAAGAGGCAATTCAAAAGAAGATTAATTACTCTGCTTATGCTGAACATAAGCAGACACATCAAAAGTTAAGAGATGAGTTAGAGGGGTTAAAGAGGAAATACTGGGAATTAGTACATGATAGCTCTGATCTCTTTTTACTTAAATTATTTATAAGCAATTTAAAAGAGGATTTAATTAATAGATGGATAAAGCATACCAAAAATGAAGACCAACTTATATTTTTAAATTATGATGAGGATGCTATTTAAATTAGATTATCTATTTGAGAATCTTATTAATTTAAAATAAAAATTAATAAGGTTATTTCTTAAATTCTTCCCTGTGTGACCGAATTCACAGAACTAAGATAAGAAAGAGATTATAATTTAATTAAGCTAAGAGCTAGAGTTTAATGGCTGAGGTCTTTATATAAATAAAATTACAAGGGGGAGATTTAAATGGCTAAAAGACAAATTATTACGATTGATGAGGATAAATGTAATGGATGTGGATTATGTGTAACTGGATGTCATGAAGGAGCTTTACAAATAGTTAATGGTAAGGCTAAGTTGGTCAATGAGAGCTTCTGTGATGGATTTGGTGACTGTATTGGGGAATGTCCTACTGGAGCATTGGTAATTGAAGAGCGAGAGGCTAAAGAGTTTGACTTGGATGCAACAGCAGAGCATGTTAGAACTTTAAGAGGTGATGAGGCAGTTGAAGAGATGATGAAGGCTCAGGAGGTACATGAAGCTAAGGAAGAAGCTCCTAAGCATAATCATGGTGGAGGCTGCCCTGGAAGTAGAATGAGAGTAATGAAAAAACCTAGTGGTGGCTGTCCAGGAAGCCAAGCTAAGAGCTTGAAGAAAAATGATAATAATGGGGATTCTGATATAGAGGTTCAATCAACATTACAACAATGGCCAGTACAGATTAGCTTATTATCACCTTTTGCACCATACTTTAAGAATGCTGATCTATTGATCACAGCAGATTGTGTACCTTTTGCTTATGGAGATTATCATCGTAAGTTATTAAAAGGAAAGGCAGTGGCAATTGGCTGTCCAAAGCTAGATGATGGTGATGCTTATGTAGATAAATTGGCAACAATTATTGCTAATAATGATTTAAAGAGTATTACTGTAGCTAGAATGGAAGTGCCTTGCTGTGGTGGAATGGTTAGAATTACAGAGGAAGCAGTTAAAAGATCTGGTGTAGATATAGAGGTTGAGATTGTAACTATTGGAATTAATGGAGAGCTTAAATAATTCAATAAATTGTATTCTTAAACAGGCTGAGAAGCCTGTTTTTGCTTTGAGATATAATTATATTTGTTTTTGTTTGAAAGGAGATTAGCAACCTAACTAATAATGTTCTTTTTATTATTGGAGGAGCTTTAGGAATAGATATACAATTTGCTAGAATCTTCATGGTTAAACTGACTATTTTAATAGTCAGTTTTTATTTTGTTTCATAATCGAAAAATATAGGAGGTATAATTAAAGGTTGCTGAGTTCTTTGAGATGAGAAGATGATTTAAGATAAATAAATTAAAAATTTTAAGTTCTCTCTGTCAATTATTTTGAAAAAGAGAGAGAACACTTGACATCTAAAAATTTACATGATAGATTAAAAAAGTAATAAAAAGACAATATAAGTCCTTTGATAAAATTATATACAATAAAAGGAACCTTTTGTAGTATAGGTGTTGACTTAAATTAAAAAATATAGATATGATTTTGAAGATAAGCTTAAGTCTAAGTTTAAATATAAGTAAAGTATTAAAATAATATTTTATGTTTTCCTCAAGCTCAATCTTATACTTAGAATCTTACTTATCTATAGAAAGGAGAGATTATGGAATATATTCAATTTGCTTTTACTGGGATTAATATCTTAGCTACAGTTTTTTTAATTATGGTAATGAGCTACTGGGTTTTAATAATATTGGGGATCTTTTCTTTTGATGTTATTGAATTTGACTTAGATATAGATTTCTCGTCTAATATGTACTTTGATGGTGGAGTTGAGACAGAAGACCCAAGATTAGAGATTGGTCCAATCAGATATTACTTTCTGCGGATATTGAAATTTTTAAATCTTGGTTCTGTACCTATTATAATTTATGGGACTATTTTCTTTCTTCTATTATGGGTTTTGAGTATGTTGCTGTATTATAGCAATATTTCTCCAAGATCTATTTGGGGGCTCTTAGCATTTATACTAAACTGTATAATCTCAGCTTTTATAACTAAAGGGCTGACAGAACCTTTAAAGAAGTTTTTTAGTTCTATGGAAGATAGAAGTGATATTGAAATTATTGGACAGAGTTGTATCTTAAAATCTAATTTAAGTTCAGCAAATATTGCCCAAGCTGAGATTATAGTCGATGACTATCCTATTATAATAAATGTAAAATCATTGGGTGAGAGTATTATAAGAGGAAGTCGAGCAATTGTAATCTCTAAAGATAATAAGAAAGATATTTATATTGTAAGAGAGCAACTATAGTTATCGACTATAAGTTTATAGAAACTTACATAAGCTATATATGAGAATATTGTATATAAAGAAGTATAAAGCTTCTTTTATATAAAAAGATAATTTAAGGAGGAATATTAATTGGAAATTGGAATTTTGGATATGGGAATGTTAGAAATGATATTGTATGTAGTGGCAGGAGTTGCTTTTCTTATATTTATAGGATTTCCTATATTATTGACACTATTTTATAAGAAGGTTGATCAAGGAACTGCTATTGTTAAGAATGGAATTGGAGGGTCGAAGGTCTCCTTTACTGGAACTTGGATTATCCCAATCTTACACCATTGTGAATTGATGGATGTATCGATTAAAAGAGTAGAGATTGAAAGAAGTGGTAAGGCTGGCTTAGTATGTAAGGATAATTTAAGAGCTGATATTAAGGTTGCTTTTTTTGTAAGGGTAAATCATACTGAAAAGGATGTATTAAGGGTAGCTAAAGCTTTGGGGACTAAAAAAGCTTCTGATACTAATACTTTAATGGAGTTTTTTGATGCTAAATTTTCTGAGGCTTTAAAGACAGTTGGTAAGAAGTTTGAGTTTACTCAGCTTTATACTGAAAGAGATACTTTCAAGGAAGAGATTCTTCAAGTTATAGGAACTGACTTGAATGGTTATGTCTTAGATGATGCTGCGATTGATTATTTAGAACAGACAAATATAGCAAATTTAGATGAGAATAATGTACTTGACTCAGAAGGTATTAAAAAGATTATTGAATTAACTGCTGAGCAAGCAATCAGAGCCAATGAAGTTAAACGAAATAAAGAGAAAACGATTGTAAAACAGGATGTAAGTGCTAGAGAAGCCGTATTAGAGCTTCAAAGACAACAGGCTGAAGCAGAAGAGAAGCAAAAAAGAGAAATAGCTAATCTGAAATCAAGAGAAAATTCTCAGATAAAGATTGTAGAGGAAGAAGAACGCTTAAAGGCAGAAAGAACAAGAATTAAGACAGATGAAGAAATTTCAATTGCTGAAGAGAATAAAGATAGACAGATTATTATTGCTAGAATAGCTAAAGAGGGAACGGAGTCTGTAGAGCAAGAAAGAGCACAAAAAGAGACTGAGATAGAGAGAACAGAGAGAGAAAAGATAGTTTCACTAGCGGAGATAGCCAAGGAGAAGGATTTAGAAAAAGAGAAGAAGAGTATGCAAGAGGTAGTCAGAGAGAGGGTAATAGTAGAGAAATCGGTAGCTGAAGAGGAAGAGAAGATAAAAGATACTAGAGAGATAGCTCAGGCTAATAGAGAGAAGACGGTAAGTGTTACAAAGGCTGAAAGTGATGCCGAGGTTAAAGCAATTGATAAGATCAAACTTGCGGAAGCAGAGAAGAGAAGTGCTCAAGAATTAGCTGAGAAAGAGGTTATCATGGCAGATACTGAATTAAAGACCTCCCATAAAAAGGCTGAATCTATCAAGATCATGGCAGATGCCAAGGCTGAGGAAGCTTCTGTACAAGGAATCTCTGACTCTAGAGTAATGAAGGCACAAGCAGAAGCCTTTGAAGCAGACGGTGCTTCAAAAGCTAAGGTTGAAGAGATGCAAGCAGCAGCAGAAGCTAAAGCAATTAAGATTAAAGGTGAATCAGAAGCTCAAGTAACTAGAGAGAAGGCATTAGCAGAGGCAGAAGGAATCAATAAGAAAGCAGAAGCAATGAAGAAATTAGATGCTGTAGGAAAAGAGCATGAAGAGTTTAAATTAAAGCTGAATAAAGATAAAGAGGTAGAATTAGCAGAGATCAGCATTCAAGCCGAGATAGCCAGAGCACAGGCAGAAATAATGAGAGATGGCTTGAAGAATGCTAATGTTGATATTGTTGGTGGAGATTCTATCTTCTTTGATAAGCTAATAAATTCGATCAGTACTGGAAAGCAAGTTGATAGATTAGTCAACAACTCTAATGTTTTAACAGATGTAAAGGATACATTTTTTAGTGGTGATATAGATAATTTCCAAAAGCAATTAAAGACTTTAATTGATAGCTTTAATGTAGATTCTGAAGCTATCAAGAACCTTACAATTTCCAATGCTATAATGAAGTATATGGACAGTTCTAATGGTACTCCAAATACAGTTATTAGTAGAATTTTGGACAAAGCTAAAGAGCTTGGAGTAGAGAATGATCCAATAAAATCGATAATTGGGTAAGGGGATAGATATGAGCAAAGAGAGTAAAGAAGAGAAAAAACAAGAAGGTATTGCGACCTATAATGTTATTAAAAATAGGCTGCTAGAAAGTTCAGCAGAGTTGAAAGATAAGTTAGAAAGATTGAATCAAAAAAGAATTGAGATCTATGGGGAGACTAAAAATACTTTAAAGAAGAGTGAAGCTATAGTTACAGAGAATAGCTGTATACCTAGGGATATAGTTCCTGTAGGGAATAAGGTTATATTAGGGTATAATGTACATCTTGGATTAAAATCAGAAACTAAATTAAGTGATGTCTTCTCTGTATATACTTATAATGGAAGTAGATTTGCTAGAGAGGAGTACTCTTTATTAGATGATAAGCAGTTTAAAAGTGATTTTAGAGAGCTATATCAATATTATAAAGAGAGCTTTTTTGCTAAATTTCATGAGAAAGATAATTTTATTTATATGGTCTTTCAAAATGGGGAAAAGGTAGATGATATTAAAAGCTTTAAATGGCTGCTAAAAGAAGATGGTACTATAGAATATTTAGGAAATAGGTTCAGCCATGAAATTACATATCCTACCCAGCAAGAGATTGAATGGAAAGAGACTACAAGAGAAGACCAGGTTGCTGGTCTTCATCCCCATATCTCTATTGAAGATCGTGTATTTGTAGAGACAATTGGTGGAACCTTAACCTTAAAGATAGAGGACAATACAAATTCTGGAGAAGGAATTTATGCAGAAGAGGTAGAGCAGAAGGATCAGAAGCTTGATGATGCTGATGTCTTTTATGCTATAGTAGGAAATCTTATCTTACTTAAGATGAAGCCTTATCAAGAAGATAATTATAGATATATTGTTTTCAATGAGAAGACAAAAGAGGTACAACGGATAGATTCTATCGGAAAATCGGTAGTATTACTTCCAGAAGATCATGGAATAATCTTTCCTGATGGAATCTTCCTGCAATCAGGAGGCTTTAAGAGGTTTGAACTAGACTATCAGAATATAGTCTTTCAGAATAAAAAAGCTTCAATCAATGGTGAAGACTATCAATATATCTTTTTTGATAAGGTAACAGGTGAGTATTATATTCATAATTATAATATCATTCATCAAGAGATTGAGACTCCAATAATCTGTAATGGCTATTCCCATTTTGATAATGGAGAGATGGTTATCTTTAAAGCAGGGCAAGAGCCTAAAAGAAATCATACTATCCAAATTTGGCAGACCTCCTTTGCTAAAGATATAGTCAAGGCAAAGGAAGAGGATAAAGATGGATTTTTATATAATATAGGAAATAAAGAGATAGTTAGATTGATGGCTGACTGTTATTCTCTCTATAATTTATCTAAAAAAGATGATAGCTACTATGGGTTGTATATAGATATAGTAAGAGATGCAGAAAAGATTATAAATAATTATTTTTGGGTAGATAAAGAGGAAGCTTTTAATCTAAAACAGTCTTTGCTTAAGATTAAAGAAGCAGGGGCAATTGCAATTAAAGAGTTTGATAAGGTTACGAAGATAAAAGAGAATACAGCCAATCAATATGAGCAAGTAAGAGAGAAAGTAGAAGATATCACAAAAGCAATTGGCTACAATACCTTTGAAAATATAAATGATTTTGTAAAATATTTGACCAAAATAAGAAAAGTAAGAGGAGAAATTGCTGGATTAAAGGACTTACAGTTTATTGATGAAGAAAAGGTTGAAGCTTTATCCTTAAAGATAAAGGAGAAGAATGATAAATTATCAGAGGATTGTGTAGAGTTTTTATTAGCTGATGATAGTTTAAACCCCTATATAGAATCGGTAGAAGAGATAGAGCTTCAATTAAACAATATTGAAAAAGTTATTGATGGAAGAGAATTGAATGAGAAGATAATAAAGGTATCAGAAGAACTAGAGCTCTTAATCAATATAGTAAATAGTTTGAAGATAGAAGATGCCACTAAGACTTCTGAAATAATTGATAAGATCTCTCTGCTTTTTTCTAATTTGAATCAAAGTAAATCAAAGTTGAAGAACAAGATAGATAATTTAAATGCTAAGGAGAAGGAGTCTGAGTTCTATTCTAAACTAAATTTATTGACTCATTCTGTATCCAACTATTTAGATCTATCTACTACTGTGGAAAAAACCGAAGACTATATGTCTAAGATAATAGTACAAATTGATGAATTAGAGAGTAAGTTCTCTGATTTTGATAATTTTGTAGTAATGCTAACTGAGAAAAGAGAAGAGATCATATCAACCTTTGAATCAAAAAAGCAACAATTACTGGAGAAGAAGAATAGAAAGATAGACTCTTTGGGCAATGCTGCTAAGAGAATCTTTAAAGGCTTAGAAAATATGGTCAAGTCTTTTGAAGAAGTAAGCTCGATCAATGAACTTCTTTCTACTAGTCCCATGGTAGATAAGATCAGAGATATTATAGAACAGCTAATAGAGCTTGGGGATAGTACCAAGGCTGATGATATTGAAAATAAGTTGAAGTCCTTGAAAGAGTCTAGCATCAAGCAGTTAAAGGATAAAAAGGAACTATTCTTAGATGAAAATACTATCAAATTTGGAGATAATCATTTTCTAGTCAATAGTCAAAAACCTGAACTGAGTTTGCTAAAAAAAGAAGATGGATTTTACTTTCATATCTCGGGTACCGATTTTTGGGAGAAGGTAAATGAAGAGGAGTTTACTAAATATAAAGAGGTTTGGGAGCAGAAGGTTATATCTGAAAATGATGATGTCTATCGGGCAGAATTTTTGGCCTATAATATCTTCAAGGGATATCAAGAGGATAATTCTTTAGAAGAATTATATCAGAAAGATGAGAAGGTTTTAAGTAGTGTAATAAAGGAGTATATAGAGAACCATTCTAAAGAGTATTATACCAAGGGTGTCCATGACCATGATGGAACAAAGATATTAAGTGCTTTGGTCGATACCTATCTAGAATTAGAGTTGGCTTCCTACAATCCCAAAGTTAGGGCCATTGCAAATCTATTTTGGGAATGCGAATTAGCCGAAGATAGAAAAGAAAAACTAGAGAATAGATTAAGGACTGTCAATCTTATAGCAAAATACTCTAAGCGGGGATTGGTAGGGGGATTTATTCCAGCGTTGGCTCAAAAGATAGGAGCCTTTGTAGCTAAGAATCCTTGGATAGAGTCCCATCAATTTACTAAGGTGGCTGAGTACCTTGCTAAAGAGATAAGTCAGCATGAGAGTTTTGTAGTAAGTACAGAAGCAGCAGAAGTATATGAAGATTTTAATAACTTCCTTGTGTCAAAGGGGGCTAAAGGAGATTTTAAGAAATCTTTAGAAAATTTAAAGGATGATTTAGAAGGAAAATATATTTTAATCAACGAATGGGTTAAGTCTTATCTGTATGAGAGGAAATTAGAGTTTAATGATTATCTTTATGAAGTGATATCTATTTTAATCTTAGGTGACTATGATAAGCGGAGAATAATCAATAAAAAGTCTGAGATAATCATAGATAAGTTGGTAGGAACTCATCAATCTATTGAGAATGGTAAGTATAAGGTAAATGTTGTAGAGTTTTTTGATAAGCTTGATAACTTTAAAGAGAATATTATTCCTCAATATGAAGAGTTTCAGAAATTAAAGATTAAGAAGATTGAAGCTATCAAGAATCAGATTAACTTTAAAGCACTACAACCAAAGGTATTGACTTCCTTTGTAAGAAGTAAATTGATAGACCAGGTTTATCTGCCTTTAATTGGAGATAACTTGGCCAAACAGATAGGTACAGCAGGAAAGAGCAAGAGAACTGATAATATGGGAATGCTACTGATGATATCTCCACCTGGCTATGGTAAGACTACTTTGATAGAGTATATTGCCAACAGATTGAGTATGATGCTGGTTAAGATAAATTGTCCAACTATCGGTCATGGCGTTACTTCCCTTGACCCAGCTGAGGCTGAGAATGCCAGTGCTAGAGAAGAGTTAAAGAAGTTGAATTTAGCCTTTGAAGTTGGAAATAATGTGATGATTTATTTAGATGATATTCAGCATTCAAATCCAGAGTTTTTGCAGAAGTTTATATCTTTATGTGATGGGCAGAGAAAGATTGAAGGTGTTTATAAAGGAGCCAGTAAAACCTATGAATTTAGAGGGAAGAAGGTTGCTGTAGTAATGGCTGGAAACCCTTATACTGAGAGTGGAGATAAGTTTAAGATTCCTGATATGTTAGCAAATAGAGCCGATGTATATAATCTAGGAGATATGTTAAGGGAGAATGAAGAGGCCTTTAAGCTAAGCTATCTAGAGAATGCTATTACTTCAAATAGTTACTTGAACAAGATATATATGAAGTATCCTGAGGATATCTATAAGTTAATTCAAGCTCTTGCTACAGGTGATAGAGGTGATATTAACTTAACTGGTAGTTATACTGAAGAGGATATAGAAGAGGCTTTAAAGGTCTTAGAGAGTTGTTTGAAGATAAGAGATGAGATATTAAAGGTGAATATGGAGTATATCTATTCCTCTTCCCAAAGTGATGAATATCGAACAGAGCCTCCTTTTAAGCTCCAAGGCTCTTATAGAAATATGAATAAGATTGTGGAAAAGGTAGTCCCTATTATGAATGATAGTGAGATAGATAGGCTAATAGAGAATAGCTATAACAATGATGCCCAGACGTTAGCAACTGAAGCGGAGGCAAGCTTATTGAAGTTCTATGAAATTACTGATAGAATGAGTAAAGAAAGAAAGGCAAGGTGGACAGAGATAAAGGAGATTTATTTGAAGAAGAAATCAGAAGAAGGCGGTCAAAGGATAATTGAAGTGATAAGAGAGTTGAATAATATAGGAGAAAATCTGAAATTAATAGGAAGTAGTATGAAAAATAGTTGATTTTTCTTAAAGTAAGATAATAAAGAAGAATATCAAATAGTAGTTCAAATTTTAAGGGTAAAAAATAACTAATAGTAGAGAAATAAAGAGATGACTCTTCAAAAATGAAGAGTCATCTCTTTATTTTGGTGTTATAAATTTTATTTTTTCAAAAATAATTGACAAAGTATTAAAAGAGGAGTAAAATAATAAACAAGATATGTAATAGTTATAACGGTTACAACTATTACATATAATAAATTAAGAGGAGGGCGAATAGAATGGATGGCAAAGTCAACTTAATTGGACAGTTTGCAACAGATTGGATTAAATATAGTGATTATGAGATTAAGGAAAACTCAGCAGGCCAAATTTATATTACTCCAGCTAAAGAAGCTAGTTTTACTATGTATAATCCCTTTAATGTCGCAGAAGATTTAATTTTGGATTTAATCAATCTTGGTGATAATGCTCTAAATTTAGAAGAAGATAATCAAGAGAAATTAAATAATGATATCTTGATATTTGCTAGAAAATATGGTTTATTGGGTTTGATAAGTGCTAGTGTATATAATCGAAATATTATAGGTGATAAAAAGGTCTTATTGATTGAAAATAACTTGGTTAGTAAAGAAAAGATGATGGATGAGAGCGATTATTTAAGTCAATTTATTCCTTTTACTAAAGAAGGTGATATTGTAATTAAAGAGTATAGAAATAGTGTTGATGTAGTAAAAAGAGAGGATTCACCTAAGTACTATGGTAAGCGTCCCCTTGTCTTAGACCTTGTTTTTTCAAGATTTTATTCTGAACAGCTTAAATGGATAATAGATTTTGCTAAGATGATCTCTTCACATTTTAATCAATTATTAATATATCAAAATGAAGCTGGCAATTTAACTGAAAATGTTACAATTATGGCTGGCAAGTTTCAAGCACATAAGATTGGTTTTACAATAAATCAATTGGATAATACCAATATTGCT
Organism: Orenia sp.; assembly: GCF_055140805.1. Classification (NCBI taxonomy): domain Bacteria; kingdom Bacillati; phylum Bacillota; class Clostridia; order Halanaerobiales; family Halobacteroidaceae; genus Orenia; species Orenia sp. Next base: position 4,018 of record NZ_JBSQYM010000016.1, on the reverse strand, counting down.
TGGCAGTTTGATTCACTAAAAACTGCTATCGAAACAATTTACGCCTTTGCAGTTACTGATGAATCAACATTGATTAATAGATGTAAGTACTGTGATAGTGCCTTTATCTCTAACAATGCTAGGACTAAATATTGTAGTGTATCTTGTAGGAATTGTGCTAATGTCCAAAAGAGTAGAGAGAGAAAAGCTAAGGGTTCTTAAAGAATAAGGGAGATAGATGTGTCAATTTAAGATGAAACTTTATGGGTATATTAAAACACTTTCGATATTAGGTTGGTAGGTGGTTAGCTAGTTGGACTTTCCTAACTTCTATCCACCTACCGCCTAAATGTCGCTTTTTACCTGTTAAACATAGAAGACTTATTCACTACGCTTTGAAGAATAATAATAGGGTGGCGTTTTAATCCATCCTCTTTTTCTCATTAATGAATTGAGCATAGCACCAAACTTAACTCTAGTTAAGAGAAAATTTAACCAAATAGTGCCTATATCGGCTCTAATTGCTTGGCTGATACCTGAGGCACATAGAGTAATTGCTGAGACAGTTTTAAGTGATAGTCCATTAGCAATCTCATCATCAGTCAACTTAACTCCGAGAGGAATATCGTCAGGGTTAGAGTGTGGTTTGGGGGTTGGAGTGGGTGGTAGGGAAATACCTTCTTTTTTAAAGAGTTCTTCTATTTTTTTAATCTGCCTCTTACAATCTTCAAAGCTATGTTTTAAGGTAACTATCAATTCATCATCAGTAGTTGTATTTAGGGCTATCTCTACATAGCGATTTGCTTCAGTTAGTGTACCATGGTAAAGCCATAAATTCATTACCTCTCCTATATGCATTGGACTTTTAGGCTCATCATCTGTTACGTTGCTTAAGATTCCTGTTAAAGCATCTTTGATGCTGGTCATCTAAAGTTCACCTCCTTGTATCTATTCTCTTCAAGGAATTTTTTATTATTCATTTACTTTGTTTTAGTTTTTATTAACGAAATTTATTCAAAGTTTTTTAGCTAAAAAAGTAATAATTTAATACCTTAGTAGAGTAATGTTGTATTTGATGGCTTTAGAGTATAAAATAATTATAACAAGCTAAAAGAAAGGAAGAATATATGATGAAATTAGAGATTAAGATAGGTGATTCAATAAAAGTAAAATCCAATGTAAAGTGCCCAGATGATGAAGAAATTTCAATAGGAGGATGGCAGGGAAGAGTACTAAATATATTTGAGTTCAAGGAAGAAGATACTTATAGTTGTGCTGTTCAATGGGATAGTATTACTTTAGAAGAGATGTCTGAAGAGTTTATTATTACTAGCAAAGAAGAAGGCTTAGGGTATGCCAAGATTAATCTTGATGTTAAGGATTTAGAGAAGGTTGATCCTAGAGATAATAAAGAGGATGTAGAAAAGCTTATTAATCAGATTGAAGAAGAGTATGATTGGGTATTTTGGGGGCTTGGAGAGCAAGGGAAAAGGATTAATCAAGTTCTAAAAAATATTAAGAATAGAGGTATTATGGCAACTTTAGATGTATGGGAAAAACATTTAGAAGAGGTTCTTGATTTTCCTTTTGAAGCTGAGGTTTTTGAATATCAAGAACCAGAAGGTGCTTTAAAGCAAGGTGACAGATTAAGTGTCAAGAAGATAGAGATGATAGATGACTTATATGGAATAATTATAAAAGCTAGAAAAGGTAGAAAGAAATATCACTTTCCTCTATGTGATTTAGAAGCTATTGATAAGGAAAGTTCAAATTATAAATACTTAGATGATTATGCAGTTTGGTTTGCTAATCGTTAACTTGTTGAGTAATAATTTATATTCCCTTAAAACTGGCTATTTTAATAGTTGGTTTTTAGTTTTTAATACCATAAAAATTAGGATATAATAAAATTGAGGTGATAATAATGAAGCTACCCTATGGAATTTCTGATTTTAGAGCCTTACGTGAAGAAGGCTATTTATATATTGATAAGACAAGTTATATTGAGAAATTAGAAAACTTATCAGCTAAGTATCTCTTTTTTATTAGACCAAGAAGATTTGGCAAGAGTCTCTTTTTATCTACTTTGGAGCATTATTATGATATTAACCAGAAGGATAATTTTGAGAAGCTATTTGGTGATTTATACATAGGTCAAAATCCAACTAAATTAAGGAATAATTATCTTATTTTAAAGTTAAATTTTTCAGGGTTAAATACAGATAATGAAGATAGATTAGAGAATTCCTTTAGATTAAGTTTAATTGATTCAATTTTTGATTGTTTAGATAGGTATAAAAAATATTTTGATAATGGATTAGAAATTAAGGCTAGAATAAAGGATATTGAAGATATAGGTGCTATTTTAAGCATTTTCATCACAGCAGTAAAGAAGTTAGAGCAAAAAGTTTATTTAATAATTGATGAATATGACCATTTTGCTAATGATATAATTGCTATGGGTGAAAGTAAATTTTATAAAAATATTATCAGAGCAACTGGTTTTGTCAGAGATTTTTATGAGACAGTTAAGATAGGAACTGAAAATGTAATAGATAGAATCTTCATTACTGGAATTTCTCCAATTATGCTTGATGATCTGACTAGTGGCTTTAATATAGCTAGTAATTTGACTATGAATCCTATACTTAATGAGATGCTAGGTTTTACAGAAGATGAGGTAAATAGAATTATAAGTGAATTTAATATGATTGATGACAAATTATCCTTAGTTGAATTGAAGAATAATTATAATGGTTACTTATTTAATCATCGTGGGAAAAAGAGGGTTTATAATCCAGATATGGTCTTGTACTTCTTTAATCAGTGGCAGATGACCGGTTTTTATCCAGAGGATTTAATAGATGAGAATGTAAAGACCGATTATGGTAGGCTAAATCGCTTAGTTAGCAATGAAGAGAATAGATGGGTCTTAGAAGAGATTATCTTGAATGAAGGTATAGTAGCTGACCTTGTTACTAAGTTTTCTTTCGATAGGATGTATGATGATGAATACTTTGTTTCACTCTTATTTTATATGGGATTGTTGACAATAGATAGGCGAGAGAGGATGAGACTCTTTTTAAAGATACCTAATTATGTGGTTAAGACTATCTTTTGGGAATATATTGAGAAGAGTTTAGAAAGTAGGTTTGAGATTAGATTAAGTACCAACGAATTAAGAAAATCTATAGAAAATTTGGCTTATGATGGTCAGATAATGCCTTATATCGACTATATAAGTGAGAATGTTTTAAAGAGGTTATCGAATCGAGATTTACAGAACTTCGATGAGAAGTATATTAAGGTAATATTATTTTCCTATCTTGTTGATAGTAAGGCGTACAAGCCAGTCAGTGAAAGAGAGGTAGAGAAGGGTTATATTGATATCTACTTAGAGAAGGATTTAAGAATGCCAGATGTGAAGTATGAATGGATTATTGAGTTGAAGTATTTGAAGAAGAGTGCGAAAGATCGGTTAGATGAGGTTAAGGAAGCGGGGCTAAGGCAGTTAGAGGATTATGCAAAAAGCAAGAATTTTGAGGATAGGGAGAATGTGAAGAAGGTGTTGTTGGTGTTTGTAGGCAAAGAAGAGTATTATTTAATTGAGGATTGAGAATGGAGAATTGATAATTAGGAAACAACAAAACTACATAAACATAGTGTATATTTTTGAAATGGTTTAGAATAGTTGTTATATATGGGTGTGTTGATTTAGAATAAAATTTAATTGGATATTGCGATACTTTTCACTTTGGTAGTTAAGGGTTAGGTAGTTGGATTTTACTAACCCCTACCCACCTGCCTTCTAAATGTCACTTTTTCTCTATATAGAATCATAGTTAACTTTTATTCTAGACTCACATATATAGATATCCAAGTCTAAAGTGTAATAAAAGACTAAAGATCAAAAGCTAAAGATTAGCAACGAATTAACACGAATTAGAGATTAAAAGATTAATTAATCTTTTAGTTTTATTCGCGTAAATTCGGTAGATTCGTTGCTGAAAGTTATCTTTTAAGGTTTTTAGTTAAGAAC
>NZ_JBSQYM010000015.1:0-40059 GCF_055140805.1 Orenia sp. | reverse complement strand
AATTATATTTTCACTTAATCTTTTATTGGTATTTATTCGTGTAGATTCGTGGCAAAAAATAAGATTTTAAATTTCTTTTTAGGGTTGTTTATCTATATAAGTCTATGAATTTAAGTTAAACTTTATAGAGATAGTGGGACACTTTCGTGTCAGGAATCGGGAACCTGGAATCAGTCTATTTTACTGATAACTGATTCCTGACTCCTGATTCCTAAAAGTGTCCCAATCCCCCATATTATAAAACTCTCTAAAATTAATTGCTAGTATCATAACTAATATACAAAAGGATTTTTTAAGTTATTTCTAGAATTTATTATTAAAGAATATGTTGAATTGGCTAAAGAGAGATAAGCTTGAATAATTTTAGTTAAATGTTGCTAATAAAATCAAATAAAAGGAGAGAGATGATGAAGAAGATAATTTTATTACTGGTAGTAGTATTATCATTGAGTTTGCCAGCTTATGCTGTTAGTAGTACTAAAAATTTATCAGAAGCAGATGGAGTAGAAGGTTTAAACCTTCAAGTAGAATCGCCACAATGGAGTGATCAAGTAATTTACTTCATATTAACAGATAGATTCAATGATGGAGACCTAACTAATAATGACCAAGGGGTAGGTGAATATGATCCTACCAATAATGATTATTATAGTGGAGGGGATTTGCAAGGGATTATAGATCAGGTAGATTATATCAAGAATTTAGGAGCAACAGCAGTCTGGATAACACCTCCAGTTGCTAATCAATGGTTTGATCCGTGGGTAAATGTCACTGGCTATCATGGCTATTGGGGGGTTAACTTCAAAGAGGTGGATAAGCATTATGGTACTCTAGATACATATAAAAAACTATCTAGTACCTTACACAATAATGGAATGTATCTAATCCAAGATATAGTTCCTAACCATACAGGAAACTTCTTTACTTATAAAGATGATAAGTATAATCCAGATAATAAGGGTGAAAACTTTATCTTAAATAAAGAGTCAGAGCCTGTAGCAGAACCTACTCAATATCCCTTTAATCTGAATAATTATAAGAAGAAAGAAGACCGTGAAGCTAATATATACCATTGGACTCCCAAAATCAATAATTTTAAAGATGAATCTCAAGCAGAGACCTATCAGATGAGTGGTCTTGATGATATCAATACAGAGAATCCACTGGTTAGAAGGGTATTAAGAGATTCCTATGGCTATTGGATAAAAGAGGTTGGAGTCGATGGATTTAGGGTAGATACCGTTAAGTATATTGAACATGATTTCTGGCATGATTTTATCCATTCTCAAGATAAGCAAGCACCAGGAATAGCTAATGTAGCTCAGAAGCTAGGAAAAGATAACTTCTTAATCTTTGGTGAAATTTTTGAATCGTCTGAGCCATTAAAGGACAATGGGGATAAGAAAGTAACCAGTTATTTAGGAACTGATCAGAAGCCCGAATTACCAGCAGTGCTGAATTTTCCCTTGCATGTAACTTTAAGAAGAGTTTTTGCTGAAGGTAAGCCAACCCATTACCTAAGTTATCGTTTAGGAATTACTATGAATCCTAAATATTATAAAGACCCATATACAACTCCACTATTTATAGATAACCATGATATCGCTAGATTCTTGGAGAAGGGTTCTCGTCAGGCAATGGAGCAATCATTGATGTTTATGTTCACTATCCCAGGTATTCCTGTTATTTACCAAGGGACAGAACAGGAATTTACTATTCAACGGGCTGCGATGTTTGCTCAAGGTGTTGACTCTGGAGGCATAGATCACTTTAACCAAGAGGCAGAGATGTATCAATTTATTAAGAAATTAGCAGAACTTAGAACTTCTAATAGATTATTCACTAGAGGAAGTATTGAAGTGTTGCAGGATAATCATTCAGGAGCAGGTGTATTTGCTTATCAAAGAGAGTATAAAGGGAAGAAGGCTCTAATAATCTTCAATACAGCCGATAAGAGAGTATTAATGAGTAATTTAGATACAGGATTAGCAGCAGGAACAAAGCTTACAGCTCTTGTGCAAAGGGGAGGTATTAAAGAGTTAGTAGTTGGAGCTGATGCTAAGGTTACTATGGAGCTCCCGCCTAGAGCAGGATTAATCTTAGTACCCAAAGATCAGCCAACAGAGTTAGTCAAGGAGGATAATCAGCAAATAACTGTTGATACTAAGATAAATGGGAAGGTTTTCACTAAAGATATTGAGTTAGAAGGTAAGATTGAAGGGGAGATTAGTCAACTAGAGATTGTAGTTGATGGCAATTTAGACCATGCTATGTCAGTTGAAATTACTAAAGATGGAAGCTGGCAAGCAACACTACCGATTCATGACTTTGCTTTAGGTGAGAGTATCCATCAGTTGGTAGTTTATGCTCCAGAGCAGAAGGTGGTGTCTAATAACTTTAACTTTAATACTAACAATATGGAAGAAAAAGGAGTTAGTCTTGAGGTTACAGACCCTAAGGGTGATGACAAAGGCTTAGATAATAACTATACCTTACCACAGGATAGTAGCTTTGGTGCACAGATGGATATTAGGAAGGTAGAGGTAATACCCCTTGGAGGAAATCTAAAGGTCAAGTTGACTATGGGAGAGATAAGTGATATCTGGAAGCCTGATAATGGTTTTGACCATGTACTCTTTAATATATTTATAGATTTAGATAATGGAGTAGGGGCAGAGGTCTTGCCTAAATTAAATTCTAAAGCCCCAGCAGGATTTAAATGGGATTATCTAGCTTTTGTAGATGGCTGGAATAATGCCTATTATTCTGCTAAAGGAGCCACAGCTGAGAACTATGGAACTTCAGTAACACCAGCACCTAAGATAAGTACTAATAAAGATGAGAAGACGATTGAATTTAACTTCAAGGCCCAGTCCTTTGCCCATTTAGATAGCTTAGCAGGAGCAAAGATATATATAACAACTTGGGATTTTGATGGTTCTCAGGGGATGTTAAGACCATTAACTACAGAAGGTGGAACATGGATTTTTGGAGGAAAAGATGATAAACAAGATTCTCTGATTGCCGATGATACAGAAGTGATAACTATTAAAAATTCAGGAAACCCTAAATATATAGATAATGAGATAAGAAATCAAGAAATAGAGGAGTTCAAGGAAGAAGTAGAGAGTAAGGATAAGACTAATAAGAAGCTAGCTATTGAAACGGTGCATTTAGTTGGTACTATCAATAATTGGGATTTTGAGCAAGGAAGGATGGAGAGAGTATCAGCAGGTATCTATCAACTAGAGATAACAGCACCAGCACCTAGTAAAGAGGCTTGGATACCAGCTCCGAAGAATCAAGCCTTCAAATTTGCTACAAATGGAAGCTGGTCAACTAATGGTGGTGGACCTGCTTATATTGGAAGCGAGGGTAAATTAAAAGAGGACAGGGGAATGGGTAATATTTATGTATCATTAGAAGAAGGAACAAAGTATAGAGTTAAAGTGAATTTTAATAAGATGACGTATTCTATTAAAAGGGTTGATGAGTAAATTTATTTTCTTCAATCTTTTTCTAAATAGCTAAAAAGTAATATTTCAAGTAGCATGATTGCGATACCTAATCGTAATTATGCTACTTTTATATTATTGTTATAGTTATCTTCAAATCTGTAGATTCGTGGCAAAAATAAGGTTTTGAATTTATTTTTTAAAGTTGTTTATATATGGAGATAGATTTATTAAAATTATTTTTGATAAAAATATGTAAATTAATAGAATTTAAACCATTTATATACTATAATATAAATAAGCCATAATAGTTTTTGGATAAAATAAGTAAATAAACAATTATAATTTAACTCTATTGGATTGGCTAAAAATATATTTTGAATACTTTAGCAGGGGAGGTATAAAGTAGGGAGATGGATAAGCTAAAATATGGAGAGTTAAGGGATAAGTTAGAAATTTTAATGCAAGAGCTTGTAGAAATTCTTGCATTAATAACTGATAGTGAGCCGGACAGAATTTCTTTATCTGATGAAGGTAGCAAAGAGGCGATTATTAGAGCAGAACAAACAGAGTCAAAAGAATTACCCCAAAGGTCTCTTAATAGGATAAGTAAATTCAAAGAAGAAAGACAGGTAGGGTGGTTTGTAAAAGAATCAACTCCAGAGATGAAAGAGATTATGAATAAAGTTATTAAAAAGGTAGTCAAATTAGAGGAGAAAAGAATAATTATTTAATTTTAAAGTTAAGCGAAATACCGTTTATAAGTAAAATTTATCCTTATTTTTACAATCATACTCAGCCCCAAAGACTAATAAATATTACTAAAGAATGTGGGGTGAGTTTATGAGAAGAGTAAAAATTATTATAGGTATTACTTTGATTTTACTATGTCTTCTTTCTCAAACTGTTTTAGCTATAGATAAGCCTGAATTTGATCTTCAGACCAAGTCAGCGATTTTGATCGATGCTAAAAGTGGTAGGGTACTTTATGAGAAGAATGCCCATCAAAAATTACCACCAGCCAGTGTAACCAAGATTATGACCATGCTATTGGCGATGGAGGCTGTTGATGAAGGGCGAGTAAAGTGGGATGATAAGATATCTACTAGTGAGTTGGCTGCTAAGATGGGAGGTTCACAGATCTGGTTAGAGCCTGGAGAGGAGATGACCTTTGAACATTTAATTAAGGCAGTAGCTGTTGTTTCGGCTAATGATGCCTGTGTAGCTATTGCTGAGCATCTTTATGGGACAGAGGAGAACTTTGTTAAAGCAATGAATGATAAGGCAAAAAAATTGGGTTTAGAGAATACTTATTTCTATAATACCAATGGACTACCACCAACAGATCCTGATGTACAAGGAAATTATACTACAGCAGCTGATGTGGCAAAGATGTCTTTAGAGCTATTGAAGCATCCTAAGATATTGAAGTTTACATCAATCTGGATAGATCATATCAGAGATGGGGAGAGTTTTTTAAGAAATACTAATAATCTAGTCCGTTTCTTCAAAGGGGCTGATGGATTAAAGACAGGATATACCCAAGAGGCAGGTTTTTGTGTATCGGCTACAGCCAAAAAGGATGGAATGAGATTTATCGCAGTAGTGATGAATGCACCAAACTCTAAGGTTAGATTCAATGAGGCTAGAAGTTTATTAAATTATGCCTTCAGTATCCATCGTTCTGTTGATATTGTCAGTAAAGGCGAGGTAGTCAGTAAGGTCAAGGTCTTTAAAGGTGAGTTACCTGAGATAGATGCAGTGGCTAAGGAAGATTTGAAGATATCGGTGATGAAAGGTGAAGAAAAAGAGGCGGTCAAACAGACCAGATTGAATAAAGAGGTAGTTGCTCCTGTCAAAGTAGGCGATAAGGTAGGAGAGATAGTTGTATTGAAGGGAGAAGAGGTATTAGGACGTGTCGATCTAGTAGCAAATGAGGAGGTAGCTAAAGCCAACTTCTTTAAGATCATACTACAATTATTCAAGAAATTTATCAGTAATATTATGAATATCTTTGAATAGAGGCTGATCTTTATCAGGCATCCTGAGGGGTGTCTTTTTTCTTTGAGGGACATAAATTGTAAATATAGAATTACTTATTATTGTTTTTTATACTTTAATTCAAATAAATAGTATTATATAATATTAATACCATAAGTGGTTTTTATTAATATAAAAAATGCTTTTATTGAAGTAGGTGATATTTATTATGTTTAACTATATGTAATCAGACCGTTATACAATTAGATAAAGATAGTGTAATAACTAAAAATTAAATATAAATTGAGGTGGTTTTATGAATTTTGATATAAAAAATAAATTTTTAATATTAAATATTCTGTTTTTGTGTCTAATATCATTTATATTTATGAGTGAACTTCCAGTAATGAGTTCGGGTTTCTTATTAAGAGTAATTTCATATGTTGTAGTTTTTATAGTTATTCAATTTAAAATAACAGGATGGCGATATACTTCTTTAGTAACTTTAATGTTTATTTATAGTCTTAATTATTTTTTTATTTCTCCTATTATGTATTATAGTTCAATTAATAACTATAATATTTATATAATGTCTTTAGTTATTAATAATTTTATCTTAATTATCATTTTATATTTTATTCTCAAGAAAAGTAATGAAAATATAGATGAGGCTATCAAGATTTCTAACATTAAAAATTTTAATTTTAAGAAGGCTCTTAAAATAGGTTTTTTATTTTGGATTATAATGACATTTATAAATGCAATTATTTATTTTTCAGGTATAAGAAATTTATTTAGTATATTATCAACTTATCTAATCAATTTAAGACCAGTTGTTCAAAAGTTTTCATTAGAGGGATCCATATCTAGCTGGACTATTTTTATTGATATAATAGTTAAACTTTTACTATTGCCAATATTTGAAGAAGTCTTTTTTCGAGGATTTTTATTTAATTTCTTAGAAGATAAATTAGGATTTACAAAATCAGCACTGTTAAGCTCAATCTTTTTTGCTACTCTTCATCCAGTTAAATTTATACCACATATCTTTTTTTCTGGATTAGGCTTAACCTATATTTATAAACGTGAAAAGAATTTATTATATCCTATAATGGCTCATAGTATATATAATTTTATAGGGTAGTAGCAAGAGTAGTGTTTTAATAATAATATTTGTGAAATATTAGAGGTCTACCAGTATGAAAATATTATTTATTATAAACAAAATTAATATGAATAATTCAAAGGACAAATAAATTTATTTGTCTTTTTTTAATCTCTTGCAGGAAAAAAATGGTTAATGTTGAATTGATAAGGAGAAAGGAGTGAGGAGAATGAAGTTATCATTTAAAAAATATAATAATGAGTTAGTTGTTAGACCCTATGGAGAGTTTGACTTACATACTGTAGATATTTTTAAAGAGAAGCTAGAGCAGAGATTGACAGAAGATATCAACGGGATAATTCTAAACTTAGATGGGATTAAATTCATTGATAGTTCTGGACTAGGGGCTATCATTGGTACATATAAGAGAATTAGCAAGAAAGGGGGAGTTTTAGCAATAGCTAAAGCCACTCCTCAAGTAGAGAGAATATTTGAAATATCAGGGATTTTAAAGATTATTAAGTTATATCCTTCGGAAGCAGAAGCCTTAGATAATATTGTAGGGAGGTAAGATAATGGAGAATAAGGCTAGATTAGTAATTGATAGTTTATCAGATAATATTGGATTAGCTAGGGTGACGGTAGCATCCTTTGCATCACAGCTAAACTTTACTTTAGCAGAGTTAGAGGAGATTAAGGTAGCAATTTCAGAGGCTGTATCTAACTCCATTATTCATGGATATCAAGGTGAAATAGGTGAGATAGATATTTCAATGAGAGTGCATGAGCATCAATTGGAGATAATAATAGAAGATCAAGGTTGTGGAATTGAAGATATTAAAACTGCTTGTGAGCCAGCCTATACAACTGCTGATAGAATGGGTTTAGGTCTTGTCTTTATCGATTCTTTTATGGACAAGTTTGAGATAGCGTCTAAGGTCAATCAAGGTACTAGATTAAAGATGGTTAAGATTCCAGTCCAGGAGCAAAAACAGGTTAATTAGGAGCTGACAAGATGAATAGCTTATCAAATATAAATATTGATAATCATAAACTATTAACCGAAAATGAGACTAAGAGGTTAATATCCTTAAGTCAGCAAGGTGATAGGAGCGCTAAGGATGAGTTGATTAAGCATAATTTGAGGTTGGTGATGAAGATAGCTCATCGTTTTAAGAATAGCGGGTACTCTATTGAAGATATCTTTCAGATTGGAAGTATCGGTCTAATCAAGGCGATAGATGGTTTTGATCTTAGTAAACAAGTAAAGTTCTCCACCTATGCTGTCCCTTTGATTATTGGTGAGATTAAGGTCTTCTTGCGTGATGATAATATTGTCAAGGTCAGTAGAAGTGTTAAAGAAACGGCTTATAAGATTAAGAAGATAAAAGAAGGTTTGGAACAAAAAATCAATAGAGAGCCAACTATTCAAGAGTTGAGTGAGGAAGTAGGTTTATCAGCTGAAGAGATAGTTTCAGCCTTAGAGGCTGTACAAGCCCCCAAATCAATTTATGAGCAGGTTTATCAAAGAGAAGGAAGTAGTTTAGAATTAGCTGATCAGTTAGTCGATAATGAAGATTATTATAATGATAAATTGAACTTATTAGCTTTGAATCATGTTTTAAAAAAATTGGATAAGCGCTCACAATTAATAATTAAATTAAGATATTTTGAAGAGAAATCCCAAAGCGAGATTGCTAAAGTACTTGGCTTATCCCAAGCCCAGATCTCAAGGTTAGAGAAGAATATTTTAAAATTAATAAGAAGTGAGTTATAGAAAAAGCACAGGTGCTAAACCTGTGCTTTTTGTATTAAATTTAAATTACTTACACATAATAGAGTTAGAAATCAGAAGATAGACTAATTGACAATATAGATACTAACAGTTAATGGATATATTACGACATTTGTAGGAATCAGTAGTCGGGAACCAGTTATCAGTAAAACAGACTGATTCCAGATTCCCGATTCCTGATACGAAAGTATCGTACTATTTATTGTATTACCTTTCATTCAACAAAGGAGAGGATGTAGATGATATTTGAAATCAGTTTAAAAAGAGTAATCTACTTAGTTATATTTTTAGCTCTGCTTTTAGTCAATTGGTTCTTATGGGACAATTTCTTTATAAAAAAAGAACTCTCTCCTAGAGCTAAAAAGGTCTTTAATTACCAAAAGACTAGGATAAGAAGTGTTTATAATGAGTGAAGAGTTAGAATGTATAAAAGAAGAGATTTTTTTAAGGGTAAAAAGGGTAGTTAAAGCTCAACCCAATCAGACCTTAGTACTTGCTGATTTGGCAGAAGTCATTACCAACAAAGATCTACAAGATCAACTAGAGCAGGTTAAAGTTAAAGAGGTAACTAAAAAAGCTGGTCAATCGATGATTATTACAGCTTTAGAGATTATCAGAGCTATCAAGATTAATTTTCCACAAGCTGGTATAGAGCATTTAGGGGAAGCTGATGTAATTGTAGATATCAAAGATACCTCTCAAAGGAATTTAACAGATAATCAGCCTTCAAAGCTATATGTATTTGCAATTGGAGTTATACTCTTTTTTGGAGCAGCTATGGCTATTATGAATTTTCATGCCGATGTCAGTATGGTTAAGGTTCATCAACAGATTTATAAGTTAATTATGGGTAAGTCTAAAGAAAACCCCCTCTTGCTTAATATTCCTTACTCTATAGGATTAGGTTTTGGAATGATCATCTTCTTTAACAAAATCTATAAGTATAAATTTAATAAAGATGATCCCAGCCCTTTGGAGATAGAGATGTATCTGTATAAGAACAAAGTCAATCAATTTTCTTTACATCAAAAGACTGAATTAGCTAAAAATAATGACTAATAATTAAGTAGTATTAGGTGGGGTTAAATGAAAGCAATTCTTTTAATTCTAATTGGTTTTTCTGAAGGGGTTATAGTGGGGGTGGCCTTAGTTGCTTTTTTAATGGTGTTAGATGTAATTCCTCGTTTGATAGATTTAAGTAATTCTGAAAACTCTATATTTTTATATCAAAAATTGATAGTATTAGGGTCAATATTTGGAGTAATAACAGATTTTTTTAATCTAACTCTCCCTAATATTTTCTTTATTAATAAATTGTTAGTTATTATTATAGGATTTATCTTTGGTACATTTATTGGATTGGTAGCTGCTGCTTTAACTGAAACTCTAAAGGTATTACCACTTTTGAGTAAGCGTTTAGGTTTAAAGGATTATATGGATGAACTATTATTTATTATTATCTTAGGAAAGGTGATAGGCTCTTTGGTCTATTGGTTATTTCCGACATTGTGGTTTGCAGGGTGAGAGCAAAATATAGTCATACTTAAATTTAAGATAATAAGTGTGATTTAATGGGGATATTGCGACACTTTTAAAATTAGCGTGAGTGGGTGTGTGAGTGTGAGTAAACCCCAATAAAAAGAAGTTTTACACACACTTACACTCATAGCTCACACTCGACACAAAGTGTCGCACTATCTCTATATAATGTTATATTTAATCAATCTTATAAACATTGACATTTGTTAAAGCTAAACACAGGAGGTTTTAAATGGGGACAATAGATAAAACACCACAAGAATATCAAAAGTTGATAAAAAAACATCAGCTTACAGACTCTAAGGTTAAAAACTTCTTTTCAGCTTATTTGATAGGTGGACTAATATGTCTTTTGGGACAGGTGATTATCAATGTATTAATCAGCACTGGTATACCTAAAGATAATGCAGGTGCATATGCTACAATTTCTTTGATTTTTATTGGAGGGCTCTTAACAGGATTAGGAGTCTATGATGAGATTGCTCAGTTTGCTGGGGCAGGAACTATTGTTCCTATTACAGGCTTTGCCAATGCAATTGTTTCTCCAGCTATTGAATCAAGGCAAGAGGGTTATATCTTAGGGCTGGGTGCAAATATATACTCTATAGCAGGACCAGTATTGACTTATGGAATGCTATCTGCATTTTTGATTGGATTGTTTAAATTATTACTATAATTTGGAGGAATAGATAATGAAGAAATTAGGAAAACAGACAGTTCAATTCGATAATCCTCCTCAAATTATATCATCGGCATCAGTTGTTGGTAATAAGGAGAGTCAAGGACCTTTAGGGGATTACTTTGATCAAGTAATCAGTGATGGGTATAATAATCAATCAACTTGGGAAAAAGCCCAGATGAAGATGACAGAGGATGTGGTAAATAATGCTTTAGATAAGGTTAATTTAGCTAAAGAAGATATAGATTTTTTATTAGCTGGAGATTTATTAAACCAGATTGTAGCTTCTAATTTTGCTGCCCGCAAATTTCCAGTCCCCTTCTTGGGCCTTTTTGGAGCTTGTTCAACGATGATTGAGGCAATGGCTGTAGGCTCTATGATGATAGATGGAGGAATAGCAAATCGGATAATTTCTTTTACTTCTAGCCATTATCAGGCTACTGAAAGGCAGTATAGAACTCCTAATGAGTATGGAGATAAATATCCTCCTTATAAACAATGGACTGTAACAGGAGCAGGGGCAACAATTTTAAGTAATGAGACTGGTGGGGTAGCACTTACTATGGCTACTTTGGGTAAAGTAATAGATTTAGGTGTTAAAGACCCAAAGGATATGGGTTCAGCTATGGCGCCAGCAGCTGCCGATACTATCTTAAACCATTTAGAGGACAGTGACCGTAGCCCTAGTGACTATGATTTGATTATTACTGGGGATTTGGGGCAGGTAGGAAAGAATCTAACAATAGAGTTATTAGCAGAACAAGGTTGTGATGTTACTAAGAACTTTGATGATTGTGGAGTAATGATCTATAACTCTAAGCAGAAAGTTGGAGCTGGTGGAAGTGGTTGTGGCTGTTCGGCAGTGGTAGCAGCCTCTTATCTCTTACCTCAGATAATGTATGGCAATTTCAATCGAGTCTTATTATTAGGAACTGGTGCATTATTAAATCCTATGACCTTCTTACAAGGGGAGAGTATTCCTTGCATTGCCCATGCAGTAGTCTTAGAAAGAACGGGTCATCTAACTGAAGGTATTGGTCGTCCTAGTGTTCAGGATAATCTAGCGACCAAGATTGAAGCTACTAAGATTGAAGATTTGAGTCAAAGTGAGGGATAAACTATGGATTTGTATTTAATGTCATTTTTAGTTGGTGGTTTAATCTGTGGACTGAGCCAATTGTTTTTAGATTATACTAATTATACACCTGCTCATTTACTGGTAACTATGGTGGTAACAGGAGCTGTTTTAACTGGTTTGGGAATATATGATTATTTAATTGATATAGCAGGTGCAGGTGTTACTGTTCCTGTGATGAATTTTGGTTATATTCTGACTAAAGGAGTATTAAATGAGGCTCAAAAAGGTGGGTTTTTAGGTTTATTTGCTGGTGTCTTAGAGGTAGGAAGTATAGGAGTTAGTGCTTCAATAATTATTGGGTTTTTAATGGCAGCAATCTTTAGACCCAAGGAATAGTGTTTATAAAAAATAACACTATAGAAGGATAATGCGATACTTTTTATAATGATAAATTTACTAGCCACAGGTTTCAACCTGTGGTGACGGTGATATTTTACACTACGGGTTAAAACCCGTAGCTAAAACTTAATTATTTATTTTGAATATTAGTTCTTTTAAATCCGAATAATAAGGGGAGAAAATTATTGGATAAAAAAAGAGTAATAGTAGTGACTGATGGTGATTCGACTGCACAAAAAGCTGTAGAAGAGGCTAGTAAAAATTTAAATCTAAGGGTAATTTCTAAATCTGGAGGGAATCCTACTCCTTGTTCAGGTAATAAGTTAATTTCTTTGATTCAAGATTGTCCTACAGATCCTGTTGTAGTCATGTTTGATGATGAAGGTAACTTCAATTGTGGCAAAGGTGAACATGCTATGGAAAAAGTCATGGACTCTGAAGATGTAGAGATTTTAGGAGTAATTGCAGTAGCATCTAATGCCAAAGATGTAGAAGGTGTACACCCTGATTGCTCTATAACTAGAGAAGGAAAATTAGTAACTAGACCTGTTGATAAGGAGGGAGAAGCTGAAAAGAAAGGGCATGTAATCTTAGAAGGTGATACCGTTGACATACTTAATAGCTTTGATGATGATCTATTGATTGTAGGCATAGGAGATGTAGGTAAGATGTCTGGCAAGGATAATTGTGAGCTTGGAGCTCCTATTACTACTAAAGCCTTAGAGGAGATTTTAAAGAGGAGTGGAGTTGATGGCAGAAAAAAAGACTAAAATTAGCAAGAAGCTCAGTGAAAACTTACTGATTATTAAAGATAGAGTAGATGGACCAAAGACTTTTGATTTTATCAATCGAGATTTTAAGATTGGTCATAAAGATGTTAGCTTAATCTTTATTGATGGTCTAACCAATGGTGACTTAATAAACAGGATAATGGAATATTTGATGGAAACTGAACCAGAAGATTTAAGTGTTGATGCTATTAAAAAACTACTAGAAAGTCGTGTTACTATCCATGAGGTAGCCCTTGTAGATAATATAGATGATTTAATGAATGAAGTCTTAGCTGGACCCCAAGCTTTATTAATTGAAGGCGAAGATAAGGCAATTATTATAGATGCTAGAACTTGGATGTCTCGGGGTCCTCAAGAGCCAGAATTAGAAAAGGTAACTAGAGGTCCTGAGGATGGTTTTATTGAGACTATGCTCTTTAACCTACAGATGATTAGAAGAAGAATTCGTGATCCCAAGTTAAGAGCAGAGGCTTTGCGAGCAGGAAAGCGGTCTCAAAATGATATAGCAGTAGTCTATATTGAGGATATAGCCGATACAGAGCTGGTGGAAGAGGTCAAAAGTAAAATTGAGAAGATTGATGTAGATGGACTACCTTTAGCTGATAGAACTGTACAGGATTTCTTGACAGGTGATACTATAAATCCTTTACCTAAAATTAGATACAGCAATAGGCCTGATATTGTCAGTGCCCATTTATTTGAAGGTAAGATCTGTGTTTTAGTAGATAATTCACCAACAGCCTTACTCTTACCAGCTACCTTTTTTGACCATACCCAAACCTTAGAAGATTATCGCCAGTCTACTATAACTGGAACATATCTCTCTTTACTTAGATTTTTTGCAATATTTCTTTCTCTAATTTTACCACCATTATGGTTGACTTTGGCATATGGACCTGAATGGTTACCTAAGAGTTTAGAGTTTATCGGAGCAGAGCAGTTAGGTAAAGTTCCAATAGGAATACAGTTTATCTTAGCAACCTTAGGTATTGATTTGGTTCGGATGGCATCAATACAGACTCCTAGCTCTTTAGCTACCTCACTAGGTTTGATTGGGGCTTTGATGTTGGGGGAGTTTGCTGTAAAGGTAGGAGTATTCAGCCCAGAAACCATTCTCTATATGGCTATTGGAGGGATAAGTAACTTTGTTATACCAGGCTATGAATTAGCGTTAACGATAAAACTATTACGATTATTTTTGATTGTATCGGTAATTTACTTTAGATTACCTGGATTGATTATTGGATTAATGTTAATCTTTTTATTATTTGCTTTTAGTAATTCTTTTGGTATTCCTTATTTATGGCCACTTGTTCCTTTCAATTGGCAAGCATTAAAGACCTATATTTTTAGACAATCAATCCTAACTTTAAGAAGAAGAAGACCTAATATTAGACATGTTAAGGATAAGACCAGAAAAGGTAATAACTAGATGAATATTAAGGAGTTGGTTTAGTGAAACCTAAAATAGGTATACCACAAGCTTTGCTATACCATAGATATTATCCAGCTTGGAATAAGTTCTTTGAAGAGTTAGACTGTGAAGTAGTAGATTCTAAGGTCTCTACTAAAGAGACAGTAGATGCTGGAGTTAGGTTGGCAGTAGATGAAGCCTGTCTACCTGTCAAATTATTTTTAGGTCATGTTCAATACCTAAAAAATAAGGTTGATTATTTATTTGTTCCTAGAGTTGTCAGTATAGAATCTAAAGAGTATTTATGCCCTAAATTTATGGGGTTACCTGATATGGTAAGATATAATATTGATGATTTGCCGACTATAATTGATACTACTTTAAATTTAAGAGATAGCAAAATAAATCTATTCAAAGCAGCATTAGAGGTAGGAGAGGTATTGGGCAAGGGTACTTGGCAAGTCAATAAAGCATTATGGAAGGCCTTAAGAGAGTTAAGAAAGTATAGAAGTGAGAGGAAAGGTAAGATCAATTCTAAAGCCAACTATAAGATTGGGGTTTTAGGTCATGAGTACATTATCTATGACCCTCATATTAGTATGAACTTAATAGCTAAGCTAAGGAAGATGGGAGTAGAAGTTATAACAGCAGAGATGCTATCAAAACCAGCCTTAAAGAAGGGGGTAGCACATCTATCAAAGGATATGTTCTGGACATTAAGTAAACAGATGTTAGGAGCAGGACATCACTTTTTTGATCGCAATGACATAGATGGAATTATTCAATTAACAGCTTTTGGCTGTGGACCAGATTCTTTGGTTGGAGAGATGATAGAAAGAGAGGCAAAGCGAAGAAGAAAGCAACCCTTTATGACCTTGAATTTAGATGAACATACTGGTGAAGCAGGGTTACTGACTCGTTTAGAAGCCTTTATAGATATGATCAAGTGGGAGGGGATATAAATGAAGGTGACATTTCCCCATATGGGAACTATGTCGATTGCTGTTAAAACTCTATTGATAGAATTAGGATTAGAGGTTGTACTACCACCTCCTATTACTCAAAAGACTTTAGATTTAGGTGTTAAAAATTCTCCTGAATTTGCTTGTCTACCGCTTAAGTTGAATATAGGTAATTATATTGAAGCTTTAGAAACTGGAGCAGATACGATTATTATGGGGGGAGGTATTGGGCCTTGTCGTTTTGGCTATTATGGTGAGGTACAAAAGGATATATTAAGGGACTTGGGTTATGACTTTAATATGGTCATCTTTGAGCCACCACAAGGTCATTGGAGAGAGTTTTATAAGAGTTTGAAATTATTATTAGGAAATATCTCTTGGACTAAGGTCTATACTGCTTGGAAGAAAGGATGGGCAAAAGCACAGGCTTTAGATCAGATTAGTAGGCTGACAAATCAGAGCAGACCTTATTTGGTAAAACGAAAAGAAGCAACAAAAATCTATAAAAGGGGCTTAAAGTTGATTGATCAGGCTCAAAATATCTCAGAAACTGAAGCTGCTATAAAAAGAATAAGAACAGATTTTGATTCTTTAGAAAGAATTGAAGACTTTCAACCTTTGAAAGTAGGTTTAGTTGGAGAGATTTATGTTATCTTAGAACCCTTTACCAATTTGCACATAGAAGAGAAGTTAGGTGAGTTGGGAGTATTAGTAGATAGATCTATTTATTTATCGGAATGGATAGAAGAACATCTTTATCTAGGAATCTTTAGAGACAATAAACATCGCAATCATATACAAGAGCTGGCAAGCCCATATTTAAATCACTTTGTGGGAGGGCATGGTCTAGAATCAGTAGGTGAAACTGTAATGTATGCTAAAGAAGGCTTTGATGGAGTGGTTCATCTAGGGCCTTTTACCTGTATGCCAGAGATTATAGCTCAGAGTATATTGCCAACTGTGAGCAAAGATTTAGATATACCTGTCTTATCATTAAGTTTGGATGAGCATACTGGTGATGCAGGTTATATTACTAGACTAGAAGCCTTTGTAGATCTATTAGCTCGTAAAGAAGAGAAGGAGGAATTAATAGTATGAAAGCAGGTTATATGGGTATAGATGTGGGGTCGGTTAGTACCAATATTGCCATTATTGATGAAGATAAAGATGTCTTAGAGAGTTTATATCTTAGAACAAATGGACAACCTATCCGTGCAATTCAAGAAGGATTGATGAGAATCCAAGAGTTGATAGATATTAAAATTCTGGGAGTAGGTACTACAGGTAGTGCTAGAAACTTAGCTGGAGTGATTGTAGGAGCAGATGTAATTAAGAATGAGATCACAGCCCATGCAGTAGCAGCTTCTACTGTAGTTAAAGGGGTACAGACAGTTTTAGAGATTGGTGGGCAAGATTCAAAGATTATCATCTTACGTGATGGTATTGTTATTGATTTTGCTATGAATACAGTCTGTGCAGCAGGAACTGGATCATTTTTAGATCAACAAGCCAGCCGTTTGGATATTCCAATTGAAGAATTTGGCTCTCTTGCATTAGGTGCTAATAGCCCAGTTAGAATAGCAGGTCGCTGTTCTGTCTTTGCAGAGTCTGATATGATACATAAACAGCAATTAGGTCATAATTTAGAGGATATTATTGCAGGTCTTTGCCAAGCCTTAGTTAGAAATTATCTAAATAATGTGGGAAAAGGAAAAGAAATTTTAGGTCCAGTAGTATTTCAAGGTGGAGTAGCGGCTAATCAGGGAATTAAAGTAGCTTTTGAAGAGGAACTTGGAGTAGAAGTTATAGTACCAGAGTATCATAATGTGATGGGGGCTATTGGTTCAGCAGTCTTAGCCCAAAGTGCGGTTAAGAAGAAGAAAAGCACATCATTTAAGGGCTTTGATACTTCTAGCTTCGATTATCATGTCTCCAGTTTTGAGTGTAACTCTTGCCCCAACCATTGTGAGATTATTAATATTCACCAAGAAGATGAGATAATTGCTCGCTGGGGTTCTAAATGCCCTAAATGGGAGGCAGTTTAGAATTTGATCATCACAAATTAATTTTGTAATAAAAGATATTTTGTAGTATAAATAATCTTGACAACTTTGTTAAAATTATTTATACTATAAATTAATGATACTGACTGGTCAGTTTTGTCGACCTATATTCTATCTATATAAATTGAATTAAAGGTTTTCATATTAAAATCAATACCCAAAGAAAATTTAGACACAGATTTACATTGATAAATACAGATTAAAAATTAAATAAATTTAGGTTTTAAATCAGGTCTTAATCAGATTTTAGTCTGTGTCAAAAAAGGTTTTGATTTATATATTTTTATGAAAATTATTAGTTTAACTTATATACATATTAATTTTTAAGACAAATTCTTATAACTGTTATAAGTAATATAAGGGAGGTATAAGTAATGAACTAAACTAATTCTTATAAAGAAGTAAAAATAAATTCATAATTATTTGATATAGTAAAAAGGTGGAGGTGTAATTTTGATGAAAAGGAATTTAGTGTTTTGTTTAATGTTTTTTATATTAGCTACTTTATTTATGTCTAATATAAGTGATGCTAAAGAAGAGAATCAAATTCAGTTATCTAAAGTAAATATAGGTATAATTTATGAGGGTGATGATGACTTTAATTTAAAGTTGAAAAGTAAGGTTGAAGAAGAGATATTAAACATATTATCTGAAGAATATCAAATTAAGTTCAGTGAATTTAAAGCAGATAATTTAGAAGTTCAAAATATGATAGTAGATAAATTGTTAAGTGATCAGAATATAGATGTGATTATTCCAACTGGAATTTTAAGCTCTTATGCTGTTATGAATAGAGATGATCTATCAAAGCCAGTTATAGCACCTTTTATAATTGATAGTAAAAGTACTGAACTTGCTATTAAGGAAAATAAGAGTGGAATTAATAATCTAAATTTTATAACTTCTAATTCTATTGTAGAAAGGGATATTAAAGCTTTTAAGAAGTTAGCTGATTTTAACAAGATAACTTTTATAATAGCTAAAGAATTTAATCAAGGTGTGAAAAACTTACCTAAGTTATTAAAAGAAGCTGGAGAGAAGAATGGTGTAAAGGTAGATTATATATATGCTAATCAATCTAAAGAAGATATTATCAAGCAATTAGATAAAGTAGAAGTAGCTTATCTATCGCCATTAGTAAAAGACAGTAAAAGATCTATGGTTTTAGATGAACTTAAGAAGAGAGATATTCCTATTTTTGCATTAGCAGATATGGTAAAAGGGAATCAGGGGATATTAGCAGGATATTCCCATGACAAAGCAATTGACGTTAGGGCTAGAGCTACAGCTCTTAATCTAGAGTTAATTTTAGCTGGAAAAAAAGCAGCTAATCTACCTGTATATATCGATAAAAGTGATGAAGAATTACTTATAAATATGAAAGTAGCAAGAGAAATAGGAGTTTTACCTGACTGGGATTTATTAAAGAGTGCTAAATTAATTAATCAGGATAATTTAGCTCAAAAAGAGTTGACTTTACAAGAATCATTAAAGATGGCGATCAATAATAATTTAGATTTGGAAGCCAAAAGCAAGGATTTAGCTCTAGCAGAGAAGAATTTAAAGAAGGCTAAAAATAATAAAAAGCCAAAGTTAGATTTAAATACAACCTATTCACAGATAGATGAAGATAGAGCACTATTGGGTGTGGCAAGTGAGCAGAAGCTAACAGGAGGAATAAAGCTTGAACAGCTGATATTCAGTGAAGATGCAAATGCTAATATAGATATTAAAGAGAAGCTCTATCAACAAGAGAGAATAAAGTTAAAAAAGGAGAAGTTAGATTTAACTTTAGAGACTATCAAATCTTATATTAATACCTTAAAAGCAAGAGCAGATATTAGATTACAAGAAGAGAATATCAAGTTAACTAAAGATAATTTGAATATAGCAAGAACTAAGCATGAGATTGGTGCTACTGGACCTGCTGATATCTATAGATGGGAGAGTCAACAGTCAGTAGAGCTAAGTGGATTATCAGAGACAGAAAGTCAGTTAAAGATGGTGAAGGATAATCTAAAAAGGACTTTAGACCTTCCTTTAACTGAGGATATCAGGCTCAAAGAGATAGATACTGCTGATATTTCTCAAGGGCTGGCTGATAAATTCAATGTTAATAATCCTTGGAAGCTAGAAGAGATAAGTACTAACTTGGTTCAAGAGAGTATTGAAAACTCTCCAGAGATAGCCACTTTAGATTATCTAATTGAAGTTAAACAAAGAGAGTACCAGATGAAGAAGAGAAAGTATTATTTACCACAAGTAGGCCTATCTGCTAAATATGATACCTACTTTAACCATTGGGGCATTAATGGTCCACCGACTGCTCCAGATGCACATGGTGATGATGAGTGGAGTATCGGTATCCAAGCCTCCTTCCCATTATATGATGGTGGAAATAAAGAGGTTGAGTTGACAAAGGTGGAACAAGAGATTGAACAGTTACAGAAGAAAAGAGAATCTGTAGCAAAGAAGATAGAGCAGAATCTTAGAAATAAAGTTACTGCTGCTAATACTGAATATAGAAAGAATAAGTACTCTCAAGATGCAGTTGAAAGTGCTTATAAGAGTTTAGAGCTGGTTAGAGATGCTTACTCTAAAGGTCTTGTCTCTATTTCAGAGCTGTTAGATGTTCAATCGGCATTAATAAATGCTAAAAGACAAGAGTTTGTTACAAATTACAATTACTTAATTGCCATAGCAGAGGTTCAAAGAGCATTGGGAAGCTTTAATATTGTTAATATTAATTAGTTTTAAAGGAGGAAGAAGATGAGAAGATTAAAGGGTGTATTTATATTATTGTCGTTGACCATTTTATCTTTAATAGTAGCAGGATGTAATAGTTCATCAACAGAAGAACAAACTGTTGAAAAGACTATCAGACCTGTAGAGTATCAACAGGTAGAGTTGAAGAGAATTAACTCAATTTATTCTTATTCAGGAACACTTGAGCCTAATGTAAGGACAAATGTTAGTTTTAGAGTTCCAGGAAAGATAAAGGATATCTTTGTGGAAGTAGGAAATAAAGTTACTAAGGGTCAACTGTTAGCAGAATTGGATGATAGTGATTATAAATTACAGGTAAAGTCTGTAGAAGCTGGTTTGATGCAAGCCAAAGGTGGAGTCAGTAGTGCTTTAGCTAAGGCCTCTCAAGTAGAGTCTGCAATAGTTAGTGTAAAAGCCCAGCTTACAGAAGCAACTAATAACTTTGATAGAGTTAGAAGACTATATGAGAATAATAATATAGCTAAAGCTGATTATGATAAGGCCAAGGCAGCCAAAGAGTCAATTGAAGCAAAGTTAAAGCAGGTTAAAGCACAATTAACTGAAGCTAAAGAGGGTATAGAGGCTGCTAAAGCAAGAGTAGCTTCATATCAGAGTCAGTTAGAATTGGCTAAATTAAAATTAGAGTATACAGAACTAAGAGCACCAATCTCTGGAACTATAGCTCAAAAAAATTATGAAGCAAATGAGAATATCAATGCAGGTATGCCTGTCTTTACCCTTGATGGGGATCAAGGTTTTGAAGTGAAGGTATTTGTTGATGAGAATTTAATCTCAAAGGTAAAAGAGGGTCAGCAGGTATCAGTAGAGGTTACAGCTATTGATAAATCCAATCTTATAGGGGTAGTAGATGAGATAGGAAGACAGATCAGAGGATATAAAGGAAACTATCCAGTGACTATCAGTATAGCTAAAGATTTAGAGGATTTAAAGGCTGGAATGACTGCTAAGGCTAATTTTAGCTTTTCAGATGAGAATAAGAGGTTAACTTTACCAGTATCAGCAGTAGCAGCTGATGAAGGAGGTAATTTTGTATATACACTAAGTAACTTATCTGATGGACGTGCTAGAGTCAATAAAGTTAGAGTAAAGGTAGGAAGACTTAATTCTAAGGGTATAGAAGTAGTAGCTGGTTTAAATGAAGGAGAGTTTGTAGTAACTAAAGGTGTAACTCAAATAGTAGATAATCAAGAGGTACGGTTATTAAAATAGAGGGGAGGGGCAACCCATGGGATTTACTGAATTAGCAATTAAGAAGAAGTATGTTACCTTTACTTTAATTGCTTTATTGATTATAGGTGGAGTTAGAGCTTACTTTAATCTACCTAAATCTGAGAATCCAGGTTTTATTATTAAGACTGCAACAATAATAACTTATCTGCCAGGAGCCAGTCCAGATAAGGTTGAAAATCTAATCTCTGATAAGATTGAAGAGGCAGTCAAGGAGATACCAGAGTTAGATTATGTAGAAAGTACAAATAAAACAGGTTTTTCCTTGGTAAAGGTCAACATAGAAACAAAGTATAAGGATCTTAGACCAATTTGGGACAGTATGAGAAGAAAGGTCAATGCTATCAAAAGCCAATTGCCTTCAAATAGTATAGGTCCTATCATCAATGATGAATACGGTGATGTATTTGGAACTATAATTGGAGTTACAGGAGAAGATTATAGTTATGGCGAACTAGAAGATATGGTTAAAGATATGCGTGATGAGCTATTAACTATAGATGAGGTCGCAAAGGTAGACATAGTTGGTAAACAAGAGAAGAGAATCTTTATAGAGTATGATAATGCTAAATTAGCTGAACTAGGAATCTCTCCATATCAATTACAACAGATTTTAACAGGTAGGAATATCATCCTCTCAGGTGGAAATATAGAATTAGGATCAGAAAGAATACCTCTTGAGCCCACAGGAGATTATAAGGATTTAGATGATATTAAGAACACTATAATTACACTTCCTGATGGAAATAAGGTTTATTTAGAGGATATAGCTGAGGTTAAAGAAGGCTATATCGATCCTGCTCGTTCTAAGATGAGAGTAGATGGTAAACCAGCTTTAGGTTTGGCTATCTCTATGAAAGATGGAGGTCAAATTACTAAATTAGGAGAAAAAGTAAAGAAGAAAGTGGAGTACTTTAAAAGTCAATATCCTATTGGGGTTGACTTTGACTTTATTGCATTACAATCAAATCTAGTTGAAAAGAAAGTAAGTAGCTTTACTGCTAACTTAATTCAGAGTACTTTAACGGTTATAGCAGTTTTGCTGATATTCTTAGGTTTGAAGGAAGGAATCTTGGTATCTACTTTAGTTCCTGTGGTAATTGCGATTACCTTCTTATTGATGTCTGTTTTTGGAATAGGAATAGATACCATCTCCCTAGCAGCTCTTATAATATCTTTAGGAATGTTAGTTGATAACTCTGTTGTTATGGCAGAGTCGATTATAGTTAAGTTAGAAGAGGGAATGGATAAGTTAGAGGCAGCCATCTCATCAGCTAAGGAACTTAAGGTGCCTTTATTGGTAGCTTCTTTAGTAACTTGTGCTGCTTTCTCTCCGATAGGTTTTGCTAAATCTAATGTAGGAGAGTTTGCTGGAGGAATTTTTAAGGTAGTAGCTCTAGCCTTGATGACCTCTTGGATCTTATCCTTAACTATGGTACCTTTATTTGCTGTTTTATTCTTAAAGATTGATAAGAAGGAAGAAGCATATAATGGAAAGGTCTATAGAGCTCATAATAAAATATTGTTAACTCTTATGAAGCATAAAATAGTATTTGTGATTTTGGTATTGTTGATAATCTTTTTAGGAGTCAAGGGTATGGGATTAGTTCCTAAAGTATTTATGCCTAAAGATAAGAAGACGGTGATGACCTTTGAGGTTCAACTACCTAAGGGGACTTCAATTGAGAGAACAGAAGAGGTTGCCAAAAATATAGATAAGTATATTGAAGATGAGTTAAAGGTAAAACCTGAAAAAGAAAAGGTTAATTTCTTTAAGCAATTATTAGCTGGTGGAACCTTAGTAAAATATAAAGATGAAGGAATATTAAATTGGGGAACATTTATTGGGCAAGGAGCTCCAAGGTTTACTTTAGCCTATAGTGCTGAATTAAATAGTCCAGAATACATCTATTTCTTAATTAATACAACTTCTGTTGGTGTTATTCAAGATTTAATCCCTAAATTAGAAGGGCATGCTATCAATCAATTCCCTGATTCCGAAGTTAAAGCTTCTAGATTGGAGATTATGCCAGTTGGTAAGCCAATTCAAATTAGGGTGTCAGGTAAGGATATGGATAAGCTTTATGATATAGTCAACTCAGTTAAAGATAAGTTAAGAACAATTAATGGAGTAGAGGATATCAGTGATGATTGGGGTCTAAGGACTAAGAAGTTAAGAATTGATATAGATCAGGATAGATTAGAAAAGGCAGGTTTGAGTAATAAAGATGTAGCCATCTCCTTACTAAGTGTTTTAGATGGTGTACAGTTAACAGAGTATAGAAAAGATGAAGATATTATACCAGTAGTTTTAAGGGATAAAAATAGTAGTAATGTAGATATATCTACATTAGAAACAACTAAGGTCTATTCTTTAATGACAGGAAGGTCAGTTCCTTTAAAACAAATAGCTGAAATAAAGGCTTTATGGGAGCCATCTATAATATATAGAAGAGATGGTATTAGAACTATTACTGTCAAGGCAGATACAAGTAATGGGGTTACAGCTGCAGAGATAAACAATCAATTAAAGCCATGGCTTGATAATAAACAGGCAAATTGGGGTGCAGGATGTAATTATGCCTTTGGTGGAGAGTACGAAGAGTCAACAAAAGCTAATGAATCTATTGGAGCTCAATTACCTATTACTGCATTAGTTATCTTATTACTGCTTGTAATCCAGTTCAACTCTTATAAGAAGCCTTTGACTATTATTTTGATAGTCCCACTTACAATAATAGGAGTAGCAATTGGTTTATTGATTACAGGAAAAGCCTTTGGTTTTATGGAGATCTTAGGTTTGATATCATTGGTTGGAATAATAATCAATAATTCGATTGTGTTAATTGATAGAATTGGTATAGAGTTAGAAGAGTTTAACAGAACTCCACAAGATGCTATTTTAGAGGCTGCTAAGAGAAGATTGAGGCCAATCTTTTTGACCAGTGCAACAACTATTTGTGGTTTATTGCCTCTTTGGTTTAGTGGCGATGCCTTATTTGGGGGGATGGCAGTATCTTTAATCTTTGGATTGTCCTTTGGTCTATTAATAACTCTTATAGCAGTTCCTGTAGTTTATTCGATAGTCTTTAATGTCAAGTATAAAGACTATAATTATAATAATATTAATGAAGGTATGTCTATTGAGAGTTAAATAAATTACAAAAAAAGCCCTTAAAATTAAGGGCTTTTTTGTGAGTTAGGGGGGGTGATGGTTACTGTGTTAAGAAGAAAGTATTTAATTTTAGTACTTCTATTGCTTATACTCTTTAGTAACAAAAGAGGATATACAGCTTTTAATCAAGACAAAAATTTGACCAAGGTATTTAAAGATGATGAGACCTATTTAATAGAAGATTATCAAAGATTTGAAGCAATTCCAAAGCCAGCTGTTGCAGTAGCACTAACAGGTGGTGGGGCTAAGGCATTCTTTAATATAGGTGTTATTAAGGCGTTAAAGGAAGAAGATATTCCAATTGACTTGATTGTAGGAACTAGTATGGGCTCGATTGTAGGAACTATGTATGGAAGTGGAATATCCATTGAACAGATTGAGGAGATAATAACTGATGTTCCCTTTGTTAAGCTATTAGATATTAACTTTATGGGGAATGATTATATTTTAGGAACCACTAAGGTCAATAAATTTCTGGAGGATATAGCACCTTATAAGAGGTTAGAAGATTTTCCTATACCTACAGCTTTGTTAACTTTAGAATTAGATAGTGGTAGTAAATATTTGATTACTACTAATAGAATCTCTAAAGTAATACAAGCCTCTTATGCTATTCCTTATTTCTTTCCACTTTATCAGATGGAGGGGAGATATTTTGCTGATCCTGGAATTTTAGAGAATTCTCCTGCCAAAGCAGCCAAAGTATTAGGAGCAGACTTTGTAATTGCTACAACTATCAAGGCTGAATTAAGTCATGATAGCTATGAAAGTCCAGATAAGATAGTTAATAGATATGTAGATATAGTATCAGAGAATAACAATAGAAGAATAATTAATAATTATTCAGATATAATAATCGAAGCTGATGTTGGAGATTACTCTTTTTTTGACTTTAGTAGTGCAGACAAGTTGATCGAAATTGGATATCAAGCTACTAAAAAGAAGATCAGTCAGATAAAAGAAAAATTAAAATCTAAGAAGATTCCTTTACAGAAAGCCCCAGCTAGAAAGCGATTGAATTTGGCTCAAGAGTTTAATGATATAAAATATGATAGAATGTTGCTTCCCACTTTTCATTTCAAGCCAATTATACATTTTGGACAAGATTATTCTCTTTTCAAGCAAGATTTATTAAGGACTTATATAAATATGCCCCAATATGGTTTTGAATTTGCTAAAGGTAATGTTGGGTTTGAATTTTTAGCAACTAATAATGATACTAAAGACTTAGAAGCAGAGCTTAGGTGGAAGAAGTTAACTGAAAATACTGATATAGTAGCTAAAACGAGAATTGAATCTGATGAAAGAGATGATGGTGAGCTAGGAATTAGATACTATAAAGATGATTACATTTTTGGAACTGGTTTAGGGGTTATCAATAATAATAATTATATCTTTACAGATGCTAGTTATAAGCTAGAACTTAATCAAACTAATTTGGAAGGGGAAGTAGATATCTTTTTTGATAAAGTGGGAGAAGAACCTAAAATCTTAATCTCTAAAAAGACTTCCTTTAAGTTAAATGACAGATGGGATTTAAGACCTAAATTAGTCTTTAATAATAGTAATTTAGTAGAATCACCTATTATTTATCGAGGAGACAAGCCAAATAAGTTTGCTAAATTCCAATGCTCCTTAGATTATGCATATACCTATGAATTTGTAAAAGCAATTCAATTAACCAAGATGATATATATTAAAGATATTGGAGCTTATCTATTTACAGATTATTTAAATGATGATGTATCATCAATGGCTTATGGGTTAGGTCTTAATGGTGATTTTTATCTGTTAGGTCTTAAGCCTGTTAGGATAGATGGTTATCTATCCTATGACCAGAATAATAAGGAACCTGTTATTAAGGTTAATTTAAATTATAATTTTTAAATATTTGTTAATTTTTCTTTTGATTAGTTTTTAGTATATAAAATTGACTAATCACTTTTAATATGATATTTCTAAAAAATAGTTTTTTTAAATCTCTTGATAATTATAATCTTAAAGTTGAGGAGCTGATGGAATGCATCCTAAAAGAGAGAAGATGTTTGCAGCTGCTATAGTGAAGTTTTCTAAAAAAGGGACATCTGCTACAACCATGCAAGAAATTGCAGAAGAAGCTGGCATAGGAAAAGGAACCTTATACCGTTATTTTAAAAATAAAGAAGACTTAATCTCTTCCTTAATTAAATTTGGTCTAAATGATGTATTAGAGAAGGTTAAAAAAGAAATAGCTAAATTAGATGATCCAATTAAGAAGATAGAACAGATAATAACTGTCCAATTAAATTTTTATAAAAATCATGGAGAATTTCATAAATTTCTTACCCGAGAGGTCTGGGGCCATAAACTTAAATTCAAGTATGAGATTAAAGAGATCATGGATAAATATACAGAGATAATTGAAAATGTAATTATAGAAGGAATAGAGCAGAAGAAACTTAAAAAGATGAATCCACTTAATGTTACTATCTCTTTGTTTGGTATGATTTATATAACTTCTGCCCATAGGATTATGTTTGAACAAGATTTTTCAGCAAATGAAATTGAAGAGATTAAAGAAGATATTATGGAAATTTATTTTAATGGAATTACTATAGATTAATTTATCATTTAACTAACAGATTGTGCTAATTAAATTTCAATGTAAATAGTATCTTTTTATGGGGATATTGGGACACTTTTAAAATTAGCGTGAGTGGGTGTGTGAGTGTGAGTAAACCCCAATAAAAAGAAGTTTTACACACACTCATAGCTCACACTCGACACAAAGTGTCGCATTATCTCTATATTATATAATTTTTTACATAGATAAAGAATATTAAAAAAAGCGGAGGGATTAGCTTATGTCTAAAAATATTATTAATAGCAAGCAAGCACCACAGGCTATCGGGCCTTATTCTCAAGCAACTGAGTTGAAGGGAACACTCTTTGTCTCAGGGCAAATACCTATTAATCCAGTAACAGGTGAGTTAGTTGATGGTGGTGTAGAAGAGCAAACTAGACAGGTGCTAGAGAACTTAAAGGCTATTTTAGCAGAAGCAGATTATGAGTTGAAAGATGTAATGAAAGCAGAGCTATTTATCTCTGATATGGATAATTTTAATCAAATCAATGAAGTTTATGGAGAGTACTTTGCCAAAGAGCCACCTGCTAGAGCCTGTGTAGAGGTAAGCAGATTACCTAAAGATGTTAAGATAGAGATATCTTTAGTTGCTATGAAGGGGTAGAAGTAGTAATAAGTGACGAGTAACAAGTTAGGGTTTAGATATAAAGAGTAGAATCGAGTTGATACTCGATTCTACTCTTAAATTATTGGTAGCTGGATTATTTTTTATATAATCAGGAGTGACTTATGCGTGTATTATATTAGTAGAATTATAAGAGTGATATAATATAAAGATATTACGACACTTTTTATAATGATAAATTTACTAGCCACAGGTTTCAACCTGTGGTGATGATGACATTTTTATAATGATAAATTTACTAGCCACAGGTTTCAACCTGTGGTGATGATGACATGTTACACTACGGGTTAAAACCCGTAGCTAAAACTTAAAGTGTCCCAATATCCCCATTAACTGATACTAGGTATACCTAAAAAGCAACTGAAAACAATAACTTAAATTATAATTTCGAGAAAGCAAGGTGGTAGTAGATGTTAGATAAAGAAGATTATCTGCCGATTTTAGCAGGGGTTGCCACATCATTAATCTTTGGGTTCTCTTTTTTATTTACCAAAAAGGCCTTAGATTATTTAGATATCTTTCATTTATTGGCTTTGAGATTTGCCTTTGCAACATTGCTATTAACAATATTGAAAGTTTTAGGAATTATTAAAATAGATTTTAAAGGAAAGAGATTAGGGTTATTGATCTTATTAGGGATCTGTCAACCTGTAGTTTACTTTATCTGTGAAACTATCGGGTTAGAACTGACAACCTCTTCAGAAGCTGGAATGATGATTGCTTTAATTCCTGTATTAGTAACTATTTTGGGAGCTATATTTCTTCAGGAGTTTCCTGATAAGAAGCAATTATTTTTTATTATTATCTCAGTAATTGGGGTTATCTTTATCATTGTGATGAAGGATAATACAGAGGCTAATAGCAATTTATTAGGGATATTTATCTTATTAGGGGCTGTATTCTCTGCAGCATTTTATAATATCATCTCTAGAAAGTCTTCATTACAGTTTAAGCCTATAGAGATAACCTATTTGATGATGTTAATGGGAGCAGGTGTATTCAACTCAATTTCTATCTTTAATCATTTCAGAAAGGGAACTATAACCAATTATTTAGTACCTTTGACTAATTTAGATGTACTTTTTGCTATATTCTATCTAGGGGTTTTATCCTCTGTATTGGCATTCTTCTTGGTCAACTTTACATTATCTAAGTTAGAGGCATCCCGTTCAGCAGTATTTGCTAACTTGACTACAATAATCTCTGTGATTGCAGGTGTTTTCTTCAGAGCTGAGCCTTTTTATTGGTTCCATCTTGTAGGTGGCTTGATGATAATGATGGGGGTATGGGGTACTAATTATTATGGTAGAGTAAAGATAATGGAAGAGAGTAATTTAGATTATTAAATGATTGATATCAATTGATGATGATAATATTGGTTGGGAAGTTAAATTGATGACTTTATTCTTAATAAACAAATCTTAAAATGACTAAAATAGCATAGGATAAATAAAGGGATAGCTTATAAGCTATCCCTTTATTTGGTAAAATCTCCTTAATGATTACATAAGTTACTCTTGATATATAATCTTTGAAAGGAGGAATTATCAATATCTCCATAGAATATAAATACTATAAAAACCTATTTTTCGACAACAATCTACAATAAAATGGGTTTTTATCTAAAAAATAACTTTATTGCTCCTAAATTGAGGAGGAAACAATAGATGGGATTAAATAAAAAGCGCTTAGGCGATATATTGATAGATGAAAATTTAATAAATGAGGGAGATTTACAAGAGGCATTACAGGAACAAAAGAGATCAAATAAGAGGTTAGGGCAGATCTTAGTAGAGTTAGGTTTGGTTACTGAAGAGGAGATTGCAACCTCTTTAAATCACCAGCTAGGTATCTTATTATTGACAGATAGTGATAAGGAGCATATCAGAGATGAGATAATTAGAATTTTAGATGAAGACTACATTAGAGAGAATAGAGTCTTTCCCATTAGAAAAGAGGGTAAGATGTTGATCCTAGCTATGGAGAACCCTCAAAATATTGTAGCTGTTGATGAGATAGAGGAGAAGACCAATTTAGAGGTGATGCCTCGGATTACTACTCCTAGCAATATAGATAGCTTGATTGAGACTTATTTGGGAGAGAGGGAGTTAGAGGAGTTTATTGATAGCATAGATGAAATTGCCTTTGAACAGGTTGTTGACGATGATGAGATAGATCAGAGTCTTTTACAAGAGCAGTTAGAGGATACACCTATTATCAAAACTGTTAACCAGATAATTGTCACAGGGATTCGCCATAAGGCCAGTGATATCCACATTGAACCCATGGAGACAGGAACAAGGGTTAGGTATAGAATTGATGGTGTTTTACACACTGAGATGGTCTTCCATCAGAATATCCATATGGCTTTAGTATCTAGAATCAAAGTTATGAGTGGTTTGGATATAGCTGAGAGGAGAAAGGCTCAAGATGGAAGGATAAATATTGAGTTTGGGAATATCAAAGCAGATTTAAGAATCTCTATTTTGCCTTCTGTGTTAGGGGAGAAGATCGTAATTAGAATCTTTGATAAGACCAATCTAAAATTAAGCTTTAATTCAATCGGTTTTTCAGCAGATAATTTGAGAAAGTTCAAAGAGTTGATTAAAAAACCCAATGGGATGATACTGTTGACAGGTCCTACGGGGAGTGGAAAGACAACCACTTTGTATACAGCTTTAAATTAT
Organism: Orenia sp.; assembly: GCF_055140805.1. Classification (NCBI taxonomy): domain Bacteria; kingdom Bacillati; phylum Bacillota; class Clostridia; order Halanaerobiales; family Halobacteroidaceae; genus Orenia; species Orenia sp. The sequence goes on along the minus strand of NZ_JBSQYM010000015.1, from coordinate 9,675 downwards.
CTAAATGAAGATACTAAGAATATATTAACTATTGAAGATCCTGTTGAGTATCAGATTGAAGGGATTACTCAGACCCCTGTTAATCCTAAAAAGGATATGACCTTTGCTAGTGTACTAAGGATATTCTTAAGGCAAGATCCAGATATAATTATGGTAGGGGAGATCAGGGATAAGGAGACTGCCGAGACTGCTATTCAGGCTGCTTTAACAGGGCATTTAGTCTTGAGTACCCTTCATACCAATAGTGCTGCAGGAGCAATTAGTCGCTTGGTTAATATGGGAGTAGAACCTTTCTTGATTGCTGATGCTGTTATAGGGGTAGTTGCTCAGCGATTGGTGAGAAAGTTATGCCCTCAATGTAGTAATAGTACTGATATTACAGAGTATCATCTGATTAGGGATTATGTAAGCGCTGATTTTACAGCACTTCAAGCATTAGGCTGTGATTTCTGTAATAATATTGGTTATAAAGGTAGAACTGCTGTCCATGAATTATTAGAGGTTACTCCTAAGATCAAGGAATCTATTGTTGCTAAGGATCCTTCAGATAAGATTGAACAAGTTGCTATTGGAGAAGGGATGACTACCTTATTTAGAGATGGATTAGATAAGGTAAATCAAGGAATAACCAGTATTGAAGAGGTTTTGAGAGTAGCTGATATTAGTTAGAAGAAATCTACAATGTACAGTTCACAATTAAAATTATAAAAATCTATAGCCATCCAACTTTAGAATGAAACAATAGATAGATAGTGCGACACTTTCAGGAATCTGGAATCAGTAGTCAGGAATCATTTATAAACACTGGTTCCAGATTCCAGATTCCTGACACGAAAGTGTCTCAATATATCAATTAAATTACACTTTAGAATTGGAGATCTATACTTAGTTGATTTTTTAGAATTTTGTTTTTAAATTATAGATTGTGTACTGTCAATTGTAAATTACTCTAAGAGTGGGGGTGATATGAGTTGGCTAAAAAATTTCAATATCAAGCCCGAGACTCATCGGGAAGGAAGAAGTCAGGACAGATTGAAGCTCAAGCAAAGCAGGAGGCGCTCACCAAATTAAAGGCGATGGGCTTATTGGTATTAAAACTAGAGGAAGAGAAGAAGAAGTTTGCTTTAAAAGAATACCTCGATAAATTAAATTCTATTGAGATTTTACCAGCTCACGTAGGTTTGAAGGATAAATATATCTTCTGTCGCCAGCTCTCATCTATGATTAGCTCAGGGATTCCAATCGTCAGTGGTTTGCAGTCTTTGGCAAAGCAGGTGGAGAATAAAACCCTAAAAGCTGCTGTTAATGAGCTTGCGATAGAGATTGAGAAAGGAAGAAGCTTCTCTGCTGCCTTAAAGCAGTCTCCTAATATCTTCTCTAACTACTTTATTAGGTTAGTAGAGGTTGGAGAGACTGGGGGCTTTTTAGATCAGACTTTGATGAATTTGGCAGACTATTTTAAGGATCAGAATGAAAAGAAAAAAGAGATAATCTCTAATATTACTTATCCTATCATAACTATGGGATCTTCTATAATTGTACTAGTCTTAATGATGGTCAAGGTCTTGCCTAACTTTATGAAGACCTTTAAAAAGCTGGATGTAGAGTTACCTTTGCCTACTAAAATTTTATTGAGGGTTAGTAATTTTATGAACAGTTACTGGTGGATCTTGTTAATAGGTGTAATTGCTCTAGTGATATCATTTTATTATTATTATCGAAGCGATACGGGAAGATATCAAATCGATAAACTATTATTAAAGGTGCCGATTTTAAAGGAGTTTATTTTAGAGAATTCATTGATTATATTTGCCAAAAACCTAAGTCTCTTAGAAAGAAGTGGAATTCCCTTCTTACAGGCGATGGAGATAGTCAACCAGAATATTAGCAACAGGGCTATCCGCCACAAGCTAAATAGAGCTAGGATTAAGATCAAAGATGGTTTCAATATCACCACAGCTCTCAAACAGCAGGATATCTTTCCTGATATTGCGTTACAGATGATACAGACTGCTGAGAATACTGGAAGCTTAGAGGAGAAGCTCAATGATATTGTCGACTTCTATCAAGATGAGGTGGAGGAGAAGTTTGCTAGGATGATTGCTCTTTTGGAACCAAGTTTGATTATCTTCTTAACCTTTGGAATTGGTGGGATTGTAGCTTCAGTTATCTTGCCAATCTTTAAGATGTCACAAGGGTATTAATTTAGTGTACAGTTGACAGTCAAGGTCAAGAGATAAATAAATGTGAGTATAAGCTATCTACAGCTTATAATATAAATTAAGGTTCAACAACGAACTTTGTGATTAAAGAAATTTGAGTTACAAGAAAAATATAAAAATTCAAGTTTAAAATATATTTAAAAACTAAAATTAGTGGCAACAAATTAACGCGAATTGTACGAATTAAATATTAAATGATTAAATTAAAGATTTAAAAGCTCTTGCTCTAAATTCGCGTCAATTCGAGAGATTCGTTGCCAAAAATATTTAAAATAATTTAAATATAGTATTTTCACAAAATTCGTGGAAGAGCCTAAATTAATAATAAATTAGGAGGAATGAAGATGTTTAAAAATTTAATCAGAAATCAAGAAGGGTTTACTTTACTAGAGTTAATCGTAGTAGTAGCAGTAATTGGTATCTTAGCTGCGATTATCGTACCACAGGTCAGTGATATTCAAGATGATGCTACAGAAAATAGTGTAAGAGCAAGTTTAGCAAATGCTCAAACTGCATTAGAGCAATATAAACTAGATGAAGATAATACTGGTTATCCTGCTGATGAAGATAGTTTATCAGATGCTGGTATTACTATTGATGGTGACTATACTTATTCAACTGGTACTGATAATACAACATATGTCTTATATTACGATGATAAATTTGCTTTGGATAGTGATGATACATCTGCAGATGATTATTTATTTGTAAATAGTTCTCAATCTGGAGTACAGAAACTTGAGGTTACTGGTACTACTAAGCCAACAGCACCATAATTATAATTATTTATTTAAAGATAGAACAATGGGCAATAAATTGCCCATTGTTCTATAAATCAAAGACAGTCTATAATGTAAAGTTTATAGTTATTATCTCAATCACTCAACTGTAAACTGTACACTGTAAATTGTAAATTAAATAAGTGTGGTGATTTAATGAAGTTACAGCAAGAACAAGCAGGCTTTACCTTAATTGAGATAGTTATAGCTACAGCGATCTTAGGAATAGTAGCGGTAGCTTTTAGTAGTTATTGGACTACCAGTAGCCAAGCCTTAGAAGATATTCATCTCAGGACTGTAGCAAGAGAACTGGCTAAGAACTCTTTAGAGGTTTTAAGGGCAGAGGCTGCTTCTTTAGAAGAAGGTGATAATTTTAGTACTTCCTTGCATCAGATAGCTAGCAATCAGAGTGGAGTTATAGAGCTAGATAAGATAGATTTTAGTAGAAGTGTGAGTATAGATAATGCTGGAGATGGATTGAAGAAGGTGATGATAGAGGTTAGCTGGTATCAGGGTGAGCAGAGCTTTAAGCTGACTACCTTGCTTGCCGATAGAAGAAGAATCGATTGAGATAGAGCTTTGAGGTGAGAGGATTGTCAAAGATAGATAATATTAAACTTAGTGATGAGTCAGGCTTTACCTTATTGGAGTTGGTAGTGGTGATTGGTTTGATTGCTTTAATCTCTACCTCTCTGGGGAGTTTGCTAGTTACTCAATTTGAAATGTTTGGTTTTAATACTAAGCAAGGTGCATTAAATGATCAGAGTGAGCTGATCTTTAATTATTTGGAGAGGGATATAGACCGCTCTACAGAAGTATCTATTGAAGATTCTAAAAGGTTAGTTTTAGAGTTGGATATAGATTTAGATAAAGAGACAGATAAGATAGTTAAGTATGAGCAAGAAGGTACTAAACTAAAAAGAATCGTTTATGATGGCAATCAAACTGATAGTATAGCTGATAGTTATATAATCACTGATATGCTTGAGGATATAAATTTCACTAAAGGTCAGAAACAATTGACTATTAAGATTGAATTAAAGAATAAGGATATGGTTAGAGAATTGAATAAAGAATATTATTTATCTGAATACTCTTATATTGAATATGAATAATTACTTAACTAAAAGATTTAAGGGAATAGTGGTGATTTAATAAATGGTTTATAATCAAATTAAGCAAGAAGAAGGTTCGGCTTTATTATTGGTCTTGATACTTATGACTGTAGCTATTACTTTAATTACCACTATGAATAATATTATTTATAGCAGTATCAATCAGACTGAAAAAGAGGAAAAAATGGAGAAAGCAAAATTATTGGCAGAAGGTGGTGTGGAAGTAGCATTAATTAATTATGATAAAGGTACTATTACAACTGAACTCCAAAGCTTGGGAGAAGGAGAATATAGAATTGATGAGGTTAAATTAGTTGAAGATTATTTGCTAATTAAAAGTACTGGAATAATAGAAGGTATAAGCACAAGTATACAGATTAAGAAAAGAATAAGTAATTATTTTGATGGAGTAAATGATTATGAAAGAATAGATTATCGTAGTGAGTTTGATATAAGTAATGCCATTACTATCGAAGCATGGGTTAAGGTGGATGAGAAAGCTAATTTCCCTATTACTTTATTAAGTAGAAGGGATATCTTTAAAGTTTATATAGACAAGAATTCTAAGCTAGCTGTGGATAGCTATACTAAAAATAATGGTGGTGCTCAAACAGTAAGAACCTCTAAACTTGATTTATCTGGGTGGACTCATATAGCAGTAGTATATGAATTTCAAGCAGATAGTGGAAGTGGAGGAGCTAATAGTACTAGTGATGTTCTTTATCCGCCAAATGGTCCACTAAAATATAAAGATAATTTAGCAGATATATCCTATAGTCGAGTGACTTTATATGATCAAAATCAAGAGATAGTATATGATGAAGGAGAACGGGAAGATATAACTTATAGTGGATATGGAAAGTTATATGATCAAAATAATCATTTGAGATATGAAGGTCAATGGAATAATGGGGAATATGATGAAGAGGGAATCTTATATGATCAGAATCAAAAGATGAGATATGAAGGTGGATGGAATAATGGTGAATTTGATGGTGAAGGAATTGTGTATGATCAAAATGGTCGTTTAAGATACGAAGGTGGATGGGATAACGGGGTTTATGATGGAGATGGGAAATTGTATGATCAAAATGGTCGTTTAAGGTATGAAGGTGAATGGAATCAAGGAGAAGCGGATTATGGAAGATACTATGATCAAAATGGAAATTTTGCTTATGAAGGTTATTGGGAGAATGACAAACCTGCTGGAAACGGAAATGGAAACGGAAATAGAAATGGAAATAGAAATGGAAATTATCAATTTTATATAAATGCTAGTAAAGAAAAGAGTGCAGGTAATATCCAAAAATCTCTACCTATCAATACAAATGAATTAGTAATTGGGGCCAATCCTGATTATAGTGAAAAATGGCATGGTTATATTAAAGATTTAAGGATTTGGGATTATGCTAGAAGTCAAGAAGAGATAGCTGATAATAAAGATAAGCATTTAACACCGACTGAAGCGGGACTAATATTTGTTTATCCACAAGATTGATAAGTATAAGAATTTGATATTAATTGGATACTTTAGATTTGGAGGTGAGGGTTTGTTCAACATCTTTAAAAGTTCAGGAAGATTAGGAATAGAAATCAGCAACTCGATTAAGATAGCTGAATTTAAAGAGAATAAGTTTAAAACAGGAGAATACAAGCAGCTAACTATAGAAGAATTGAAAAATTTTACTTCTAAAGATACTATCACTTCCATCAGTACTAAATATATTAAAATAAAATTTATCAAAATTCCCGATGATCTATCAACAAAAGAGATTGAACAGATGGTAGAGCTTGAGTTTGCCGATGATAATTTGGTGATTCAGCATGAGGTAGTAGAATCTTTGCAAGAGAAGTATGTGATAGGATATGGGGTTGAGAAGTTTTTGATTAAAGAGCGTTTTGAGCAGCTAAAAGCTTTAAAGCTAAAGCCTAAAGTTGTAGAAACAGAATTTCATGCCAATATCAGATACTTATATAGCCAATATCCTGATCTCAGTGAGACGGTATCATTGATAGATATTGGCGATAAGACTACAGATTTGATTATTGCTCAAGAAGGAAGGTTGATCTTTTTAAGGAGCTTTGACTTTGCAGGAAGGCATATTACTGAGAAACTCTCTACTATTAATAGAATCTCCGTTGAACAAGCAGAACACTATAAGAAGCAAGGGGTCACTAAAGAGGAATTAAGAATAATATTAGAAGAGCTAAGAAGTCAAATCTATCAATCGATAGATTATTTTCAGTCAGAGTACAAAGTTAGAGTAGCTAAGATATTCTTGACTGGAGGCAGTAGTAATTTTAAAGGATTAAAGAGCTATTTAGAGGGTCAAATTGGAATTGAGACTATCAGATTAGAGGATAATCTATATTCTGTCGCAAAGGGTCTGGCTTTAAGGGGAGAGTAGCTCACTTCATTAAGGGGTGTTTTCTATGGTTAATTTCTTAACTGATGAGTTTTTTAAGAAAGAGAGGATTAATAATCTCCTCTTTATAGGAGTGTTACTAGTAATCATTTTGATCACTTCTATAAGTCATATATATTTGAATTTATATTTAAAGAATAAAGAGTTGGAACTGAAAGAAGAAATAATCAGAACAGAACTATCAGAATTAAATAATAAGCTGCTTAAGGTAAAGGATTTAAAAGATAAAAAAATAAGTATAGAAGAGAAATTAATTGAAAAGAATAAATTTTTAGCAAAGATGGTTTCTGCTACTACTATTTTTAAGGAGCTTGGTTTATTATATTCTGATCAATTATATCTGAAAAACTTTCAATTAAATAATAACAATTTTCAACTTTTAGGTGTTACTACTGGGGTGAAATATTTAAAACAGTTGAATCAAAGGTTAGAAGCATCTGATTTTTTTGATGAGTTTTATTTAGAAGAGATTGATAAGTTAGATGGTGGAATTGAATTTAAGATAAGGGGTACCTTACAGGAAGGAGAGTAGATATGTGGAAAAAAGCACTTATCATGTTACTTATATTGTTATTAATAGGATTTGGATTCTATAAATTTATCTATTATCCCTTATCTACTAAATATCAAGAGAATATTATTCAACTCAATCATCTTCAGACTGAATTAAAGAATAAGAATGTGGAAATATTAGTTTTGCAGAAGTTAGAGGAGGATTATAAGAGATTATTGGCGAGGCTGGAAAGTAGAAATAAGAATAATCTCTTAACTAAGGATAAAGTAAATGCTTTTATTATCACATTAAACAGTTATGAAATTATTAAAAAGGTAGATTTTACACTACCGCCTAAGGGAGAACTATTAATCTCTTTGGAGATCAATGGGGATTTTCAAGAGATATATGATCTTTTAGAGAGTATTGAATATCTCTATAATACCAAAGCTATAAACATCACACAGAGTAAAGAAGAAGTGGTTGTAAATGTATCTCTCCTATTTCCCATAGAGGGGAGTGAGTTATAATTGAGAAAATTGATCATTTTAATACTGTTACTAGGGTTAATTTTTGGATTATACTTCTATCATCAAGATAATTGGACTCAAAGTAGAGAGCAAGTCAAACAATTTAAGGTGAGAATAGATAAAGTTGAGTCTAAAGAGGTGCAAAAGGTAGAGACGGTATCGGAAGATAAACAGCAAATCACAGATAATCATGTTGAACTTAAATCTCCTTTTAATTCTAAGCTAGCAACAGAGATGGCATTGGAACTAAAAGAGAATAATAATACAGGTGAGGTTAAAGAAAGAATTGAAAAAGAGCAGAAGGTAGAGATTCAAAGACCTGACTTTGTTTTAAAAGGGATAGTAATTATTGGCGAATACAAGCGGGTTAATATCCAAGCTGCTGGAGAGTATCAACGGTTGAGTCAAGGTGATATGATAGAGGGTTTTACTCTGGTAAATATTTCTAGAAATAGTGTTACCTTTAAAAAGGATGAGAGCTACTTTGAATTTAGGATTGATGATAGGGATCAAAGGTGATTATATTAGCTATCTTAAACTTTATTTCAGGATGATATATATAGATTATCAAATCTGTCTAAAAAAGGAGGGGAGAATCATTAGAAGAAAGAGGGTTAAGCAATTTATACTACTATTAGTGCTATTATTTTTACTTAATTCTACTGGACAGGCATCATCACAAGATAAGATTAATCTCAATTTTAAGGATATGGATCTAATAGAGGCCTTTAGAATCTTGGCAGAGACAGCAGAAATGAATATAGCTACTGATAGCTCGATCGAGGGGAAGATTACCCTTTATTTAGATAACGTATCTTTTTTGGAAGCAATCGATATTCTAACTAAGACCAATGGTCTAAGCTATAAGGTAATTCATAATACCATCTTTGTTGCTCCTACTGAGAAGATAAAGCAGAATTATGAAACTAAGTTAACTAAAGTCTTTAAACTTAAGAACTCTAATCCAGAAAAGATTAAAGAGAATCTAGACCATTTAATCGATGATGGAGCGATTAAAATTAATCAACGAACCAATAGTCTGATTATCACAACTTATGAAAGTAATTTTAAAGGTATTGAAGAGACTATTAAAGCCTTAGATTATTCTAGAAGGCAGATTGCTCTGCAGGTTCGTTTTGAAGAGGTATCACATACAGGATTAAAGGATTTAGGAGTAAATTGGCAATTCTCAGGTGAAGGTAAGGTAGATGATGGAAGTTCAAGTATAACACCAACGCTAAAAATTGGTAATTTAAACTTTGATTATAGTGTCTCTTTAGAGGCTTTAGAGAGTTCAGGGGTAGCCAATGTTTTGGCAAATCCCAAGATTACAACGATTGAAGGTGAAGAGGCCAATATTAATATCGGTGATGAGATTCCTATCCTAACGACTAAGACAACAAAGGAAGATGATGGTGAGACCTCTCAAGAGATAGAGTTTAAGAATATTGGGATTGATTTGAAGATAACCCCTAAGATAACTGATGATAATAATATCTTCATCGATTTACAGCCAGAGATAACAACCTTTTTAGATTGGGTGGAGATTAATGGGACTCGTTATCCCACAGTTAGTATCAAAAAAGTTGGAACTAAGGTCAAAGTCAATAGTGGAGAGACACTAGCTATTGGTGGATTGATTCAAGAGAAAGAATATGAGACTATGTCTAAAGTTCCTCTATTAGGTGATTTACCTGTTTTGGGCAAGCTTTTTAGCCAAAAGAATGTGGAAAGTGAAAAAAGAGAGTTGATTATCTTTATTACTCCAAAGATTATTGATGATGATAGTAATCTAGATATTCTGACTGAAACACAAGAACAGAAATCTTCTTTAGAAAAGCAAAATACCAATGATAATCAAAAAAATATAACTTTGAAGAAAGAGTAGAAGCTATTATGAAAAGTTTACTAATTGAGTACCACATTTAGTTGTGGTACTGAATAATTTTTATATTAATTCAATCTATATATGGGTGTTTGAATTCAAAATGAAACTTAATGGAGATAATGGGACAGTTTTTATAATGATAAATTTACTAGCCACAGGTTTCAACCTGTGGTGATGGTGACATGTTACACTACGGGTTAAAACCCGTAGCTAAAACTTAAA
>NZ_JBSQYM010000014.1:0-28152 GCF_055140805.1 Orenia sp. | reverse complement strand
CACAGTGTTTTAACCTGTGGCGATATTATGAGTTCTACAGAAGCTACGGGTTAAAATCCGTAGCTAATTGAAATGTTAAATCTTTAATGCCATATATATCCAAAAAAATATGATAGAGTAAAAACTCTATCATATTTCTAGTTATAATTATATATCAAATTCCATCTCAACATTTCCAGTAGCATCAAAATCTCCTTTTTTAATATAGATAATCGCCTCTTCACTCTTAAGCCATTGACCATCTTGCTTTAATTCCACGTTCTCTTTAACTAGCATCTCATCTTTCTGACCATTATAGTTTAATTTCTCTCCTTTAATCTCTTGACCATCATAGAGGACCAAAATATCTTTTTTAGCCTCCATATCATCGTTTTCAGTCCATATCTTCAAATACTCACTACTAAGTTTTAAAGGCTTTTCATCCTTTTTAGAATCAAGTTTAACATCATCTTCTGCTACTAAGATATCATTATCTATATCAAATTCTAATTTTTCACTTCTAATCTTATCCCCTGCTTCTCTTTGTAAATAGACATCTTCACTAAAATAAGCTATATTATCATCACGATCTAATCTCAACTTATTAGATGTTATCAGATTTCCATCATAATCTAATCTGATATTACCATTTCCTATATATATATTATCTTCTTTCTTATATCTCAACCTATCAGCTTTTAACTTGGCTCTTTCATTCTTTTTTACCCCTTCTTTTGCCTCTTTGGCATTTATCGCAACAGAAAAAAATAGGATAAAAGATAGTAGTATAATTAACTTAGTCTTCATTGGGGTCATCCCCTTTAAGATCAAACTCCATCTCTACATTACCAGAAAAATCTATGATATCATTTTCTACATCCATCCTCATCTTCTTAGCAAATAGCTCTCCATCATCAAGGGTAACTTTGACATTATCATCAGTAACAAATTCTTTTCTTTTATCAAGCCAGTCTAACTTTTCAGTCCTAATCTCTTCACCATCTAGCTTATCTAATCTAACATTTCCCTTTAACTTAATATCCTTTGTCTCCTTTAAATAAACTATCTGATCAGCATCCAAGGTATATTCAACCTCTCCTTTATTAAACAATTCTCCATTTTGAATATCCTTTAAGATAACTTCAGTTTCCTTCTTTTCATCCTCAGATTTTGGAATCAAAATTTGATTAGCAGTAATATCCCAACGTTTATCCCCTTTATTATAGGTGATAACACGGGGACTATCTATTTGATACTGATAATCAGGGGAAGTCTCATCATCCTCTTGACTTTCATTAGAATAGAAGAAAGATAGAGTAGCAAAGGTTAAACTTACAAATAATATAATAGCCAATATTATTTTAATTTTCTTCATCTAAAACCCCTCCTAAGTTACCATCACCAAATGATACCTGACCTTTTTCACGTTTAATTCCAAAAGCATGGTCTGGGAATGATAAGATCTGATATTTAAAAGCAATCTCTTCTTCTACATAATCATAGCTAAAGGTTATCTTTCTACAATGTAACATCTTCTCAATACTGAAATTGGCTTCATCATACTCTGCATCTTCAAAGTCATAACTACCTTCTAACTTAATTGTCCATTCCCAATCTTTTTTACCAAATTTCCAGTCTAATTCAGTATCCCATTTTCCATTTAGCTCATCGTCAATCTCATCATAATAATAATATAAATCTAATTGATAATCAAAATTCGGATAATCTACAAGTATAGATGTATCTATCTTATCAAAATGCATCTCATTTAAATCATATCGAATATTGTTTTTAATAGTATAATTATCATTTAATAAATAATTAAATGTAATCTTTAAAGGATCATACTCTTCTCCTATTTCTGCTAATAAATCATATCCTGTTTCAACTTTAAATCTACTTTGATTCTTTCTCCAATTCAACTCCCACTCTATATTATGTTCATCCTCTTCTGCCTCTTCAAAGCCTATCATTACTTCTCCTTGATTCATCCGATAATTATGCTCTAACCTATTCTCCCAATTTTCCAAAAAATCTGTCTGTAATACCAACTGGCTATCATAACTAAAGCGTTGTTGCTTAGTACTATAAATATCCTGCTGTAACTGTTCTTTATATCTTAGCCTATTGCTTTTATTAATCCTCCAATAATCATTATAATCTAATTTATAGTAACCATGTTCTTTAATAGGATATAAATCATCCTTCCATCTATAATTATATCTTCTCACACCTCCAACACTTACTTCCAAAGGATCTAGTATCTTAGGCTTCCAAATTCGACCAGGCTTAAGTGTAAATTCAGCCTTAGGTAAATTATAATAATCCGTTTCTGCCAAACTATCATTTATATCACTACTACTCGAAGGATTTCTAATATCCCCCTCTTTCCACTCGGTTTCAATAAACCAGTCATAAACCCTTTCATTTTGGGCCAGTTTCAAGGTAGTCAGATATTCAAAAGCATCTCCATTTCTCTCAATATCATCATAATCCTGATACTGATAATATTTATAATCCATATCATAATCTAGATATATGCTGTCAGTTAAGTATCTTTTGTATTGCTTTAAATCTATTTGATACTTGTCCAGTTTATCATTATACTTGTAATAGCTACTCCAATTAGTTCTATCAATCCTATCATAACCAAAGTCTATATTATAGTAATCGTCTCTTATCCCCTCTTTACGATTAATATATCCTCTATAATTGAAGTTAGATCCATATTCATTCTTAAGTTCATCTTCTCCCTGATATCTATCCTTTTCTCGATTATAATCTAAGTCTATCTTTAAAGTATCATCTGACTTCTTCTCTGCTACAAATTTATGCTGATAATCAAAATTAATGTCTGCTTCAGAATCTAATCTGCCACTCTCTCTATCATCTAAATCGTAATATACATCTAGACCTATATAATCATCATTACTCCTCTTTCTTAACTTATCAAAATATGAATTTAAAGTAATTCTATTATCATGGGTCTTATCTTTATTATAGTCTAATCCAATCCTAGTATCCCAATTTTCTAAAGCTAAATCTTGGTCAAAATCATAATCTAAATAAAGACCCTTCTCTCTTCTAGTCCAGCTAGTATTATAATAATTCCTGTATTCTAAGTTCTGTTCTCTATTATCCATACCACTAAACTCCTGTTCACGATTAAGCTCCATAGTAACCCAAGGGCTTTCTTGGGGTCTTTGTTTATCTTGATCTAGATAAAGGTAGAGATAAGCATGGTCATCTTCTAAAGTACGATAAGCATGCTTGAATCCTCCAGCAAAACCTGACTTACTATAGTCATCAATATAGTACTGACCAAAATCTCCAGCTAACATATTTAGTATAGGGTTATCATACTGGGAGTTGAGGTAATAATGATGGGTCGTTTTAATAAACCATCCCCTATCCTGATTATTACCTACTTCAATATCCATTGGTTTTTTATCTTTAAAGGAGTACATTAAAATCGGTACATACATAATAGGTATCTTCCCATTGAACTCCCAGATTACAACATTATAAGCTATCATCTTGTCTCCAGGATAAATCACAGTACTTGTTGAACTCATATGATAATGGGGTTCTTCTAGATCACAAGTAGTAAATTCGCTATCTATAATCTTTGTCTGATCATTTCCATACTCTGTTTTAGCACTTTTAACATAGATTGGGTCTTGAGATTCTTCAGTTACAATAATCCCATTAGATTCAATAAATATTCCTTCCTTAGTCTTAATATTATACTTCAACTTTTTAGTATCAAATTCCCCATCCTCATTCTTAAGATGTACTTTTCCCTCGGCATTTAACATATTAGACTTTAAATCTATCTCCATACTACTAGAACTAATCTCTACATCATCAACTAGCAATTTGGCATGTCCTGTAGCTATTATCAGCTCTTGTTCACGATAGTATTGAACCCTATCAGCTGTGAGCTTACCTTTATTACTTTCTGCAAAAGAATGAGGAGTAGATAAAAGGACAACTATAATTACTAATACGAATTTTAGGATATTTAGTTTGATTCTCCTCACTCCCTCTTTATCTAATATTAATATAATCTTCTTTTAAAATTAGTATAAATCCTATTACAGCAAAAATGATATTTGGTAACCATGCTGCCAAAAAGGGAGGCAAGATACCATTTAACCCCAAAGAACGGCTAATTGATTGAATTACATAATAGACAAAAATAATAATTAAACTAGCTATAATCCCGAAGATACGTCCCTTATTAGATTTTATACTCAAGGGAGCTCCAATTAGGACAAAGATTAATGATACTAAAGCCTCAGATAAATTCAAATGATATTCTACTAATAATTTACTTATATCCTTACCACTAGCTTTAAATAATTCAATCCTCTCTTCTAATTCAGCTCTATTCATCTCATTACTCTTCTTCTCTTCACCATAGAACTCTTTTATATCCTTACCGATATTAAATTCAAGTTGGCTAACCTTCTTCATTTCTTGACTATAATTATCTTCTCCTAAACTATAAAAGAGAGCATCCTTTAAATATAAGCGACTTCCATCAACATATCCCTTAATAGAGGTGATTAATCTATTATTTTTTCCTGACTGTTCGTAAACAACTATTTTATTTATCTCCTTAGTCTGATCATTGATCTCTCCAAGATAGAAATATCTATCCTTCCATTTAAAGAAGACATCCTTATGAAGTTTAGGATCATCCTTTTTATGAATAGAGTATTTAATAATATCATGATATTTAGTATTAGACCATGGGACTAGCTTTTCATTCATTATATATGTTAGTCCACTAATTAACAGTCCCAAAATTAGTAATGGAATAAGCAATCTCCAAAAGTTTATCCCCGCCATCCTCAATGCTGTAAACTCACTATCTTTAACCAAACGACTTAAACATAAAATAGTAGAGAATAAAACAGCCATCGATAGACTATCTACCATAACTTGTGGTACTCTATATAATAATAGTTTTGCTACCACACCACTAGGTATCTTTTTAATTATTATAAAATCAGTTAGCTCAAATAAAAAGCTACTAATCATAATTACAGTCAAAGCAAAGACCATAAAGAGAAAAGGTTTAACAAATTCTGCAATTAAATATTTATCAACTATCTTTATCAATTTCATCTCTATCCACCTCTAATAACTTTCACTTTGCTAATCTAAATTAATAATAAATAAGATAATCTGGGGATAAAGCGACACTTTTAAAATTAGCGTGAGTGGGTGTGTGAGTGTGAGTAAACCCCAATAAAAAGAAACTTTACACACACTCACACTCATAGCTCACACTCGACACGAAGTGTCGCATTATCTATCCTTTTAACTTAAAGTACTCTTCTTTAAAGATCAAATATGTTCCCACTATTCCAAAGATAAGATTGGGTAGCCAAGCAGCTGTTAAGGGGCTTAATATCTGATTTCTCCCTAAAGATCGACAGAAGGATATAGAGATATAATAGGTAAAGATAATGACTATGCTTATAATTAATCCAAAGGCCTTTCCCTTACTAGATTTAATACTCAAGGGGATTCCAATTAAGATGAAGATAACACTGGCAAATACCTTTGATAATTTAAGGTGATAATCAACCAATAAGGAATTGACACTTATCCCACTATCTTGAAATATCTTGATATCCTTCTGCAACTGCTTTCGACTCATTTCTGAAGTAGTTCTCTGCTCACCATAAAAGTTCTTAAGCTTCTCATTTATATTCAATTTAAGTTGAGTAAAATCTGACTGCCCAACTAAATTGCCTTCTTCATCAAACTCATGCATAACGCCTTGCTCTAAGTTCCAAATTTTATCCTTAAATATCCCCTTATTAGCAGTAATGATTAAAGGAAACTTATCCTCTTTATCAAGCTCATAGATTATAATATTACTTAAATCACCAGTACTCTCATCAATATTATCGATATAAAAATACCTATCATCTATCTTAAAGAATACCCCCTCCTGCAAGTTAGGTAAACCTTTTTGTAAAATAGTTCTTCTAACTATATTCTCAGCCTCATGATTGGTCCAAGGAACAACCTCTTCATTAATAAAAAAAGTCAAACCACTAACTAACAGACCAATTATTAAAACTGGAAGGATTAAACGGTGTAAAGAGATTCCTCCCATTCTTAGAGCCGTAAATTCATTATTTTTTACAAATTGACTCATCGACAGTAGTGTAGAAAATAAGACAGAGATAGAGAAACTCTGTACCATAACATCAGGTAATTTATATAACAATAACTTTAACACTACATCTATTGGAACCTTCTTAATAATTATTAAATCTGTTAATTCAAATAAGAAGCTACTAATCATAATAATAGTCAAAGCAAAGATAAAGAAGATAAAAGGCTTTAAAAATTCATTAATCAGATATCTATCTACTAAAGAAATTCTGAACTTACTCATACATCGATTCCCCTTATAGTTCTAATTATTGATAATTTTTTCAAAATTTTAACTTTCTTAAAGAAAAATAATGAAAACTTATTATATATATTAGATATAACTTCGACATTTACCTGCTCCCCTTAGTAGGTAAAAATCGACAGATAATAATTTATTTAAACATATCCTCTTATAGTCAATAAAAATAAGGCTACTCTTCCTAAAATTCAATAGAAAGAAATAACCCTATCCCAATAAAATGTTCTAATCTATAATCTCTAACTCTTCAAAATTATCTTCAGTAATTAAATTAAGCTCTAAATTAGTGTTATTTCCTGAACCTACTGGGCTAGAGGTTCTAGCAAAATAATCTCCTTTATCTATCTTATTATATCCCACTTCTCCTTCTTGATCTAAATCTATCCAACAATACACATAGTAATTCCCTTCATCATTATTCTCTAATGCATAAGTACCATTTTCACTTACCTGTATTATATTACTCTTCAATTTAATTTCATAATTAAGATAATCAATCTCTTCACCTGTAAAGACCTTAGCTTTAGTAATTCTAGCATCAGCTAAAGCTGCATGGGCATTGATTAAACCATAGCCATACTGATCATCTCTACCCTTATCACCAAGGTCTTGGGCTGTTAACCTCAGCTCTTCTTTTAACTGTTCTGGAGTTAAACTCTTACCTTGAGCTTTAGCCTGAGCTAAAAGCAAAGCTGCCACACCTGAGACATGAGGAGTAGCCATAGAGGTACCAGATTCATACTTATAACTATTTAAATGATAAATTTCCCCACCTGTTAGATAAGCGGTTCCATAAGTAGAATAAATATTTTCTCCAGGTGCTACAAAGTCAAGGTTATCTCCATAATTGGAGAAGTAGGAACGTTGGTAACTTTGATTGATAGAGCCTACAGAAATTACGTTATTGTAGTTTGCTGGATAAAGTAAATCACCACTCCCCCCACCATTACCAGCAGCTGCAATTACAGTTAAACCTTTATTATAAGCATAATCTATAGCATCAGCCAATGCCTTATCCGCTTTATTTATTCCTAAGCTTAAGTTAATTATATCAGCTTTATAATGAACTGCCCATTTAATGCCAGCGACTATATTATCCATACGTCCATAACCATCACTATCCAAAACTCTTATTGGGATAATATTTACATTCCAGTTAATTCCTGCTACCCCCAATTGATTATTAACTGTAGCTCCAATAACTCCTGCAACATGGGTTCCATGACCATTTCTATCCTCGGGACCTGGAAAATCATCTTCATCATAGGTAATAAAACCAGTTTCAGAATCAGGTAGATAATCTATACAGTCAATACCTGAAACGAGGCTTCCCTTCAAATCTGGATGATCTAAATCTATCCCTGTATCGATTACAGCTACAGTTACTTCTGCACTACCAGTATTTATCTCCCAAGCTTCAGGGAGACTAATTGCTAAATAGTTCCATTGTTCAGTACTATAATAGGGGTCATTAACCCCTACCCTCATAATTCTAACTATTTTATTCAGCTCTGCATACTTAATTTCTGGCTGATTATTAAGTTCTTCTACCAAAGTATTAATATCCCTATTTCCAATCCCGGTTAAGGTCTTAACACCTAGTTCCTTGATACTCTTCTTTACACTCAGATTATACTTCTGTAATAACCGTTTAATATCTGCTCCTTGTTGAACAGAGACTATAATCTCATCTGGAACATAGTCATCACCTTCACTACTCTTTCTTAAAGCTTTGACATTACTCTTAACCTTTGGAGCTGAGGACTGAGTAGCTACAGACTCTATTGGAGTATTAGCTAAAGTGATATGCCCTCTAATATGATTAGAAGCATCACCTAAATCTCCAGAATCACTACACCCAGTAATAATTAATAATAAAAACAACACAAGTAATAAGATTGTCCCTCTATAATCTAATTTCGTCAATATCCTCTCTCCCTTTCTCAACAGTGAATTTCATAAGTCAGCTGTAAAATTTCAATCTTCTATCATCTTTAGAATCAGATTTAAATTTGATACCATATAGAGATATTGCGACACTTCATGTCAAGTGTGAGCTATGAGTGTGAGTATCTGCAAAACCTCTTTTTATTGGGGTTTACTCACACTCACACACCCACTCACGCTAATTTTTAAAGTGTCGCAATATACCCATATAAATCTATACCTTAAAAATATTTCTCATTATACTCAAATAAAATTATATAATATATTATTCCCGACAAATACCTATATCCCCTTTTAGTAAATTAGGGAAAGCTAAAAAGCCTTTAACCAACAGGTTAAAGGCTTTTATAAACTAAAATTTATTTTTGAAATTAATCCCAAAGGTAAAATCATCAAAGTCCAGTACTCCTAAATCAGCAGAGATACCTGAACCAAAATCAAAATTAGCACCTAAATTGACACCATCATTATACTCAACAGATACTGTAGTGGTAGGAATATTAAAAGCTCCATCTCCACTAGAAATAGTAACTGGATTTAAGACTTTATTTACACCTACAAAAACTCTATCTTTAATCATATCTTTATCAGCTACACCCAAATGAGCTCTAATCCCATAGAAATTAGTGGATTTACTAGCTACTAAATAAAGGCTACGATCAACTATACCTAAAGACATCTCTGGCATATAATTAGCATCCTCTTTGAGTACATTCACTTTCACTAGCAGGTAATTGTCACCATCATCATCAAGACCATTTGGCCACTGAGCTACTCCTCCTATCTCCAAACCTTCTTTTAGGCCATAGCTACCTAACACTAGATCTCCATCTCCAACATGTTGATAAGTCAGATTTAATTCACTAGGGTCTAACATATCAGCTGTTGGAACAGTCACCAACCCATTAACACCAAAAGTGCTAGCATTAGCTATAGGAGTCACCATCAACGATATCAGTACTGCTAAAGTTAATAACCTTATTTTTTTCAACTTTATCTCTCCTTTTCTAATTTTTCTTCCATATTTTTAATTTCTTCTTCTAATTGTCTAACTTTCTTAAGCAAAGCAGGTAATTTCTTTCTAGCAACCTTAATTCTTCTCTCTAAGCGGTGGTCATGGGCTGGATAACCTGAAATAACAGAGTTAGGTGGCACATCATTGGTAATGACACTATTAGAGATTAATGTAGTATTATCACCTACAGTCAAGTGCCCTACCACACCACTCTTACCAGCTAAAGTTACCCTATTGCCAATCTTAGCACTTCCTGCAATACCCACTTGGGCTACTATTAAGCAGTCAGAACCAATCTCTACATTATGAGCTATATGAACTAAATTATCTATCTTAGTCCCTTGACCTACAATTGTGGATGCTGTTGCTGCTCTATCTATAGTAACATTCGAGCCAACTTCCACATCATCCTCTATAATCACATTGCCAAATTGAGGAATTTTAATGTAACCATCCTCACTAGGCTCAAATCCATAACCCTCAGAACCAATTACAGTGTTAGGATGAATCTCAACCCTACTTCCTATCTGAGAATCATATTCTACCACTACATTAGGATGAATTATACTATCTTGACCAATAGTCACATTATGCCCTATGTATACACCATGAGCTAAAACTACATTATCACCAATCTTTGCTCCAGCTTCAACTGTCACTCCTGCATGGATAGAAACATTCTCTCCTATCTCAGTATTCTCATCTATATTAGAATTTTTATTTATTCCTGGTCGATAATAAGGTTTAAAAGCAAATAGATTAGCAACTTTGGCAAAAGCCAATCTAGGGTTATCTACAATAATTAAAGGCTTAGAGTTCTTCCCAACAGCTAAACTCTCTACTACCAAAATCGCTTCTGCCTTCTGTTGAGCTAATTGGAAGAACTCCTCATTTAAAGCAAAGGTTAACTCTCCTGAATTAGCGTTTTCTGCCCCCCCAACCCCATCTATCTCTATATCTTCATCTCCAATCACTCTTCCTCCAACTAATTTTGCAATCTCCTTTAAAGTTCTTCTCATTTTGTGCCTCCTTTTAAGCAAAGCATCTATAAAAGTTATACTTACTACTGATTCCAGATTTCTAACTTCTAATAACTAAAATATTGTAATATCTATTATAATTAATGTTAAGTACAAATTTTATTGTTGAACCTAAGTTTATTATAACTCTATTTTTGCTAGACTACCAAATATTTATGTAAAAATAATATCAGCCCTAAATAAACAGGACTGATATTATGATTTTATTCTAAATTTTTGATTACCTCGTCAGTAAGATCAATCCCACCATACTTGACATCTTGCTTATTCAATACAATATCTATCTCCTGCTCTTTAATAATCTCCTCTACTACACCTTTTACCTCATTTTGAAACTTTTCTTTTAGTTGATCCCTTAAATCATTAATCTCTTGATAAGTTTTTTGATATTTATTTACCTGTTCTTCTTGACTTAAGCCTTCTATCTCTTTTTTGTACTTTTGTTGAACCTCTTCAATCTTAGCATTTAACTCTTGTTGATATTGCTTAGCCTTTGTACTTTCAGTCCAAATTCTATCTTGGTCAATTACTCCCACTTTCAACTTTACTAATTTCTTTTCTATCTTTACCTTAGGCTCTTGAGCACATGCTGTTATTAAAAGCATAACGAGCACTAGAAGGCTAGAAGCTAAAAGTAACTTCTTCAATCACTTCACCTCCCCAGTTTTATCTCTTCTAATACTTTATCTGTTATTTCAATTCCCTCTACATTCTGTAAAGAATCTGCTATAACCAATCTAACATTATTAGTTTTTGCAACTTCTTTTATAATTTTATCAATATCTTTAGAACGTCTTTCTATCAACTCTTTTCTTTTTTCTTCTAAGCCATTTATTTCATCCTTTAAGTGATTAATTTTATTCTGTACTTTAGAGATTAATCTATTCTCAGCTGAGACCAAATTTTCCTCCATATCTCCTCTTAATAGCTCTTCTCTTTCCTTTAGGTCTTTCTCCAAATCACCTTCCATAGTACTTAGGTACTCATTAAGCTCTGCTCTTATTTCTTCTTCTTTTTGATTATATTTATCTTCAGCCTCTTCTTTCAATTGATTTTGATAAGACTTAATCTGATCTGCAAACTCTAACTCTTTTTGATCAATTACTTTCTTCAATCTTTCATTATAATAATTTTCTTTCTCTGCTAACTTATCATTCTTCTCTGCCATTAACTCTTCTAATTCTACCGAATACTTGTTGTGTTCTGATTCAGATAAGCTATTAAACTTTAACTTTAATCTTAAATTAATAATTCTACTATTATACTCTTGATTTAAGGATTCTTTATACTCATCCAATTCTTTCTGATAACTATTATTTAAAGTTGAAACCTCTTTTTGTAATTTGCTCTCTAGAGATTTCTTCTTAGCTAATAATTTATTAGAGATATCTGTATTAAGTTGCTGATGATAATTCTTCAACTTATTATTTAATTCTTCCCTTTTATCAGCTATTTCTTTCATAGAATTATCTTTAATTAATTCTAGCCTCTTATTCAATTGAGAGTTGAAATTGCCTAAATAATCTTCTGTATCTGATTTTAATTTTTGTAAATTTTCATCTTCATTATTCAAAGTCACCTTATAGTTAGCAATTTGTTTTGTAAATTGATTAATCTGCTCAGTTAATGGATGTCCTTTAGTTAACTTATCCATATTGACCAATCCTATATCAGATTGAACTGAGTCTTTAGGTCTCTCGCCTTCCACAACCTGACCAGCTAAAACAGCTAAACATACTAAAATTGCCAAAAGAGTTAATCCAGCATTTTTCATGTTATGTCGAGACACCTAGAACACCTACTTTCTAAATATATTTAAATAAATAACAAATTGACTAATAGACAAGAAGCTATAATTCATCACAGCTTCTTGCCTATTTTATTATTCTTCTATACTATTATCTTTATTATTTTCAGTAGTTGTTAATCGTGATAGAACCTCATCAGTTAGGTCATAACCACCATAAATAACTACTGGCTTTTCTACCACTACAGTAATCCCCTTTTCCTTAGCTATATCCATTACTTTGTTATTGATATCCTGCATAACTTCAGCTACTAAATCTCTTTCTAAATTATTAAGTTGTTGCTGATATTTCTCTAATAGTTCTTGTCTCTCTTCTTTAGTCATATTCTTTGCTTCTTTCTCTAATTGCTTCTGTAATCGCTTTGCCTCTTCATTCAGCTTCTCCTCTGAAGCAACCTTATCTGGATGGTTAGCAAAAAGCTTTTGCATATCAACATAAGCAATTTGTGCAACTTTATCATTTTGAGCACCTACTGGATTATCAATCATAATTACAGCAGCTAATACTGTAAAGATTAGTAGACCAAAAATTAAATTCTTCTTCATTAACATATCCCCTTTCTAGAATATACTACCTATTCTAAAGCTAAAGCTAGTCTTATCACCGTCATCTCCTTCTGGAGCATAACCATAATCCAATCCTAATTGACCAATTGGAGTATTAAACCTAACTCCAACCCCAGTAGAATAGTTGACATCGTTTAGACTAAATTTATTATCTTTAAAGGTTCTTCCAGCATCAGCAAAGATTACCCCAGTTACACTATCTGCAATACCAATTCTATATTCTATATTAGTCAAGAATAGGGAATCTCCTTCAAAACCATCTTGATCTTTATAATGATCATAAGAATAACCCCTTACCCCATCTAACAGACTCTCTCTTAAATAAAAGTCTCTAGTCTCAGGTAAATCTCCATTACTTCCTCCTAGTTTTAGACGAAATGCCCAATTATTATCCTCTCCAGAAGGAATATACTTACGAATATCAGTATAATATTTACTGAAGCTTGCATCTCCTCCTAGTACGCCACCAGCCCTTTCAAAGGAAATCTCTTGACGACCTCCCTCTTTAGGAGCTAAAAAGTTATCTCTAGTATCACGAATTGTTCTAAAAGTTGCACTTCGAATATTTTCATCAACTTCATAAAACTCTCCTGTATCATCATCTTCCTCTAAATATTCACTGTCTTCATAATTAAACTTCAAGTATGCCTTTGTATCTTCAGCAACAGTTCTTCCTATAGTAATACTACCACCTTTTTCTTTAACATCATTATCATTACTATCTTCTCTAACAGTATTATATAAGTTAAAGTTAAGGCTATTTTCTGTCCCAAAGGCCCATGGTTGATAGAAGCCTACCTCATAGGTATTCGTACTTCCACCAAATTCCCAGTTTAACTTGACACTCTGTCCACGGCCAAATAGATTATCCTTCTCTAAATCAATCAGACCTGTCAATCCAGATGATGAACTATATCCACCACCAATACTAAAGGTACCAGTCTTTCCTTCTTTAAGGTTAATCACTAAATCTACAGCTTGTCTATCCCCTTCAACAGCTTTATAATCAGGCTTTACCTCCTCAAAGAAACCTAGATTATAAATCTTTCTTAAATCCTTCCAGACTTGATCAATATTAAAGACTTGCCCTTCTTCAATGGATAATTCTCTTCTGATAATATACTCCTTAGTTTTACCATCAGTATTGATAATTATATTATTAAGTCTACCCTCATTTATAGTTATATACAATTGATCTTCTTCTTTAATTGTTAAATCTACAACTTTAGCCAAAATATATCCTTCTTCACGATAATACTTTTCAATCTCCTGCTTAGCTTTCTCTAATTCGTTTAAATTTAACAGTTGACCTGTCCTAATTCCAATAATCTCTTTTAACTTCTCAGTAGAAACCTCATGATTTCCTTTGATATTTATCTGAGATAATTTTGGATTCTCAATTACCTCAAAGATTAACATTACTCCACCCTCATGGTTTTTAAAGGAAACCTGTATATCAAAGAAATACCCCAAATCAAAGATTGACTTCATATCTTCTTGTAATTGTTGATTTGATATCTGATCGCCAACCTTTGTACTGATCTTCTCCAAAATCTCTTCATCTTTAATCTCTTTATTCCCTACTACTTTAATAGCAGTAATGATATTCTTGTTATCTATAGTTTCTGCCATTAATAAGCCACTATTTAATAATACTAGGATTAAAGATAAGGCTATTATTCCCATCTTTTTATACATAAAACAACTCCCCCTTGCTTTAATTTTATCACAAATAACTAAATAATCCACAAAATTAGCGAGTTTCACAGTTATAGAGATTATAGTAAATAATATCTTCAATGAAACCCGCTAGAATATCTAAAAGTCAAAACTTGCTTCTAATCCTAATTGATATTCTTCTTCACTATCATACTGTCCATTGATGACTAAATTATCAAACCCTTCACTAAAATGATATTCAAAACCATAAGTGTGTTCCTCTTCTATTCCGAAGACATGTTCATATTTTAACATCAAGTTATCTGTAAGAAACTTAGCCAATTCAATTCTAACATCACCACTTAAAATTGATTTAATTCTAAACTGATCTAAATCTAAAGATTTCTCAAAGGACTTTTCTACTTTAGAAATCAATTCTAACTGTAAATTTTCATCAATCAATCTCCACATCTCACTTTTTAATGCTCCCTCATAGTCTTTCTCTAAGAAGCTTCCAATTCCTCCTTGGCTAGTTAATAACAGAATGATTTCTTCTTCGGGTAGCTCTGGTTTAGAGTAGATATCAGGCTCCATTTGAGTAGCCACTCCATTTAAGTCGAGATAGATTTTAACATCATTAAATCCAGTTCTAGCTTTTATCTCTGGAGTAGCTTCCACCTCTGTAGTAGCTCTTACTTGTAGATTAGGAACCAAGTCATATTTGTTAAAGGTAGCAGTACCTTTATCTAATTCAAATTCTGTATTATAATAACTGACTTGACCATTAGTAGAGTCCAATCTACCAATCAACTCTAAGCCTTGTTCACCATTTCTTAGATTCAAGTTTCCAGATTGAATTAAAATATCTATATTATCATTACCTACCCTTACATTCTTGCCTGGAACAAGCTCTAAGTCAAAGCTTGGTTGAACTAATGGAGCTTGATTACTCTTCTTAGAAGTCGGCCAATCAAGACCTAAATCAATATGACTATCATGAACTAGTAATTTTCCTTTAATCAAAGGCTTAGCAAAAGATCCTGTAATTGATATATCCCCATCACCCTTTGCTTGTACAAATCCATGTTCAAAGGCTATATCCTTTCCAGAGAACATAATATTATAATTTGATGGTCTAATACCATCTAGAGCTATGTCTCCTTTGATATTAAATCTTCCTTCACCATAACGGCCTTTAACATCTTTAATAATAATCTCTTCTCCAGTTAAATCAACCTTTCCAGATAGATTATTTATATCTCTATCTAATATCTTTGGATAAGAGATATTACCAGAAACAACCTCTGCACTACCAGTCAATCGAGGTGATTTCCAATCTCCTGATAAATGGATATCAGCCCTTCCTTTTCCAGTTGCTGATTTAATATCAGATAGTACTAACGGTAATAGACTTAGATTTCCTTCTTCTAGACTCAAATCAAGATTAAATTCCTCAGATGAGCGCAAGGGAATATCACCTGCAACCCTTACAATATTATTCCCTTTGACCTGTAAAGTCTGGTTTAAACTAATCTTATCACCATTTATCAAGTTAACTTGACCAAGTAATTGTTCATAAGAAAATTCATTAACCTTACCATCAGTTACCTTGATATTAGACTTCAAATTCAATCTATCCAATGTTCCAGTAAGCTGACCTGTCAAATTAAGTTTCCCTTTTAGTTGATAAGGGATTAATTCTAGGTTATTGATTAAAGAAAAATCAAACTCTTTAGCTAACAAGTCAAGATTAATATCATTATTAACTATATAGTCTCCTTTAATATCTAGATAACCTATATCATTGTTATCAGATACCAATAAATCTAGATTAAATACTGGCCTGTTAATAGGACCAGATGCTCTAACTTGACCTGCAAATTTATAAGGTAAGTTCAGCTCATAAGGGATAAATTGATTTAAATAAATAAGATCCCCCTGTTCAACACTGAGCAATATACTATCAATTCTCTTTTTAGCTATATCTAAACTTCCATTCATCTTATAGACATTTTCTAGACTTTCTAATAATAAATCTGTTAGATATAGATGTTGGTCTTTATAGCTAAGCTTAGCTGAAATATCACCTAAATTAGCATCATTGACCTTAATACTCTTACTGTTAACCTTAGCTACTACCTTTAAATCAGAAATATCTCCATATACTCTACCTTCAACTTTACTATCTCCTGTTACTCCAATCTTCTTTAAATCATAATAATTTATATCCTCTAGGTTAAGTTTATCACTGCCAAAATTAATTTCCAAATGATTATCTAGATAATTACCATTAGCCACTAATTTAGTATCATTGTACTCAGTCTCTAACTTGTCAATAAGCAATTCACCATCACGATAAGCATACTCTAAATTGGCAGTATCAAAGTTCTGACCATAAATTCTACCATCACTTAATGATAGCTCTCCTTTTAAAGTTAACTTAGGATAAATAGATTCAATTATAGTCCTTCCTTGAGCAACACCTGAAAAAGGTAAATCTATATCTAAAATATCTAATAATCTCTCTACCCCAATCTCTTTTGTATCTAAAATGATATTAGATTTATTACTTACAAAATCTAAACTTCCTGATAGCTTACTTGCTAATGCAAGTAATCGAACATCTTCTAGGTTTAATTTATTATTACTAAAACCAACATTACCGAAGACACTACCTATATTAAAATCATCATAGGTTAAGCTATTAATCATAAATTTACCTTTAAAATTGGGATTTGCAATAGTTCCTCTTACCTCACCACTCAAATCAACAATACCTGCCAGTTCCTTTATCTGATGAATCGTATTTAGTTCCTTCAAATTGATATTGTTCCCTCTTAAAGATAGATTAAGCTTTCCATCTAAGGTAAGCACTCCTTCCAGATTAACCTTAGTATAATTTGAGGTTAATTCTGTATGATTTAGAAACAATTTGCCCTCAGTCAACCAGAAGTTACTCTCTAAGCTATCTAAAGTATAATCTCTAACAGAACCATCTGTTAAATTAATACTACCTAAAATATTCAATTGATTTTTATCAAAACCTACACCTGAAACCATAGCATTACCATTAATCAACCCTGTTCCATCTAACTGATAATCGAACAGTTTATCTAAATCAGCCAAATCTATATTATTAACATTAGTAGATAAAATATAGTTTAACTCTCCATCTGTAGCTATAGTTCCTCTACCATCAACACTACCTTTACCATATTTAAAGCTTAGTTGTTCTAAATTAATTACCTTATCCTTGTAAGAAAACTCACTAGTAAATTCAGTTAAGGTAGAATCCTCAATCAATACTTTATCCATCATAACTTTAGCTGTTATACTAGGATTTATCAGTTCTCCTTTAACAATGCCTGAAGCTTGGGCATTACCCTTTACTTGCAAATCATCATAGGATAATAATTTCGTTAACTCCTCTAATGGAATATCAGTCAACTTATATTCTAAATTAAGTTGGGAATTCTTCCAATTAAATACTTCACCAGTTACTTCAATTGGAAAACTCTTATATTTAGCAACTAATTTATTGACCTTAATTCCATATCTATTGATTCCAAAATATCCTTCTATCCCTGTAATATTGATATCATCTTTAGAGATAGACCCATCATTTAAACCTAAAGTAATAAAATAATTAGGTGTTTTACCTAATACACCTTTAATACTTGCCCTACCTGTTATATCACCATTAAAACTGATATCTTCTAATTGCGAAGTATCAAACTTATCTTTTAAGTTAGCTAATTTAACCTTATTAAAAGTAAGTTCTCCTTCATAATCTTTACCTTTTAATCTTCCTCTTAACTCCAACTCTTCTTCTGATAAAGAATTTAATTTAGCTTTTAGAGCAAATTTAATCTCTTTAGCTAAATCTACTTGTCCAGAAATCTCAGTCAAGCTATCTTGTAATTGAGAAGTATTATATTCAAGCTTACCTTGCTCAATATAAATTGGGAAATCTAGCTCTAAGCTATTCTTACTCTCCGTCTTATCTGAAGAAGTAAACTGATCAGTCAAAGAACTGAAATTCCAATCTTCCTCTTTTGTAATCATAATATCAGGACGAATAATCCTAATCCTTGTAATACTTTTGAGAGGATTAAATGATTCAAAGATAAGATCTCTAATACTATAACTAACCTCTAATTCCTTAACCTCTAATAGATCACTAGCATTATCACCTTTAATCACAACTCCCTCAATTATAATCTTATTTATTCCTTTAATTTTAATATCTTCAATTTTGATATCTACTGGTAATTTCTTATCCAAAAGATTTATAACTTTAACTTTTATCTTATCAGATAACAGCTTACTATTGGTATATAACAGATATGATGAAGTTGACAACATAAAGAATAAGATTGCCAACACTATGATCTTTCCCTTGTTAGACTGCAACACTTTCAAATTCATTATCCTTTTCCTCCAGTCTAATCCAAACTAATTTAATAATATTACATTTTAATAACTCTTGCAATAGAATCTACCAGTTATTTATTGATATAAGTAAAATATCTTGCTATATAAGAAAAACTCCTCTAATCGAGGAGCTTTTTTAGTGATTATTCATTTTTTTCTTTGGTTGTAATTTCTATTTCTTTCATTAATGATCCTTCTAGCACATAATTGGTATCAACAGCTTTCTCTGCAAATTCTACAGGATCTTCTGTTGTTTCTTTGACTTCTTTAGCTTCTTCTTCTTTTACCTCTTCATTTTTAACCTTCTCTTCAGAACCATCGATATTACTTGGTGGTGTATATGAAGGTCTTAACTCAATCACAAATTGATTATTCTTATTCTGCTTTTGATAAACCTCGATTAACTCATCTAAACTCTTAACAAGATTAGATTTTGAGCTCTTTTCCTCTTCCTGTGGCGCAAAGCGATTCAAGTTTGCTTCTTGACCACTGAAGACATGTACCTCCAACTTCCCTTCTTTTACATCCTCTGGTATCTCTAATTTAACCTTCTTAGTTATTAAATTATCACGATAAGGTCTTAATGTAATTTCAGCTTCTATCTCTTCACCAGGTTCTGCCTTTTCTTTATCTAATTTAATCTCTTCTATCAAAGCTACTTTAGCTTCTTTCTCAATATCAATATTGAATTTAATATTAGCTAAATTAACTTTTGTAAAAGGATTATGAAGAATTAGACTTAAACCTTGTAAAAAATCACTTAAAGATGTAGCAGCAATATCATTAGGACTATAATATAAATTCTCTAAATTAATAATATGCTCAGGTAATTTATTACCCAAAATTTCTATACTTACTTTCGCCGTACCTTCACCTGTTCGATCCATGGTACTATCAATTGCTTGTAATACTGCTGATGAAGCCAATCCTTCTATTAAATCTTCATTCTGTACTATCTGTAAGTTATAGGTCTCTTTTTTATTTAAATCATGATCAAAAATATTAACTTCTAAAGGAACTACATTAGGAAATTCATTTACCCTTCCTGCTATCCCAGCAGTTCTATCTTGGCTAATAACCCCCTTAAGTTCTCCTGGTGAACCAAGTTTAAAGGGCATTTTGATACTAGTTACCATCTGATGAATATAAGCAGAAGACAATAGATAGTTTACACTACCTTTAGATAAAAAGGGATGTCCAAAGGCCAAAATCCTATCTCCCTCACGATAAGTTACTGTACCAATAGCTGATACATTAATATCTCCTCTAACCAACTGTACCGCTACAGCACTGCCTGGTTCTAAGTCAGTATCTTCAGCTACAGATGATAACCCTCCTCCATTAACCGCTACTAAATCATAACCCTCTAAGCTTTTAGCCAGTCTATCTTTAGCTCTACCTTTGATTCCACTTACCATTAGTGGAGTAGATACAGGAGTAGCTAACATAGTCTGCTCATCGACTACTTTTTGAGAATTTTTAGTAAAATATATTCTCTTATACTTTCTATCACCTATTTTAATCGGTTCTTTTAAATCTATAACATCTTTATTCTTTATCTTTTTCTCTAATTCAAATATATCTAACATACTTTCTATTGGAGTTACCATACCAATCTTATGATCAGCTAATTGCCATCCATAACCTACTGCTCCAACTAATTTCCCATCGATATAGACTGGACTACCACTCATTCCTGAGGCAATTCCACCAGTTCTATCTATTACTGGACCACTTGTCTTAACTAAAATTAAATCCTGACCAGGCTGATCTGTTAGTACACTAACCACCTCTACATTAAAC
Source organism: Orenia sp. (assembly GCF_055140805.1). Taxonomy (NCBI): domain Bacteria; kingdom Bacillati; phylum Bacillota; class Clostridia; order Halanaerobiales; family Halobacteroidaceae; genus Orenia; species Orenia sp. Next base: position 7,459 of record NZ_JBSQYM010000014.1, on the reverse strand, counting down.
TCTTCAATCTTATTACCTCTTAATACTGTTTTTCCTATACCCTTCATCCCAGGTTTAATATCTGATAACGACATGATCTCTGTTTTAGCTATAGCTATATTTGACACAGCGATACATAGTAGCAATATAGCAATTACCTTTAAGGTTATTCGCAATAAAATCCCATCCCTTCTTATAAGACCATTACCTTACTATCTAGTTTTACCTATATTTATATAAATATAGCTATTAGTCATGATTTATTACTAAGTTGCTGATAAATCATTTCTGCTATTCCTAATTCATTATTTTTCGCAGCAGATTTAGAAATTTCATTATAGTACATATCTTCAAAAATTTCTTTACTCATTCCACCATCCAATAAATCTGATTTGAAGACAGAACTTCTCATCTGCTTAAACATCATATTTATAAAGATAGACTCAAACTCTTGACTGACCTTTCTCAATTCCTTATCTTCCTTTGGTTTTCCTCCACCTTCTTCAGACCTATCTACTTTTTTAGCTAATAGTTTCTTGAATTTATTATCTGCATCAATCAAATTATTCTGCTTTATCTGCAGTTGGTTAATAGAAAAATCAGAATTTATTTTCATCAATAATCACAACCTTACATAATTTCTAATTCAGCATGTAATGCACCAGCTTGTTTAATTGCTTGTAAAATGGCAATAATATCTCTAGGACTAGCACCCACAGCATTTAATCCCTTAACCACATCAGAAATACTTGAACCCTTTGGTAAAACCATCAATTTTTTATCTTCTTCAGAAACATCAACTTGAGTATCTTGGGTAGTTTGAGTTTGACCATTTGATAGAGGATTTGGCTGTGAAACATTATCTTGTGTCGAAATAGTTACTGTTAGATTACCATGGGCTACTGAAACCTTTGATAGACGGACATTATGCCCCATAACAATAGTTCCTGTTCTCTCATTAATAACAACTTTGGCTTCTGTATCTGGTCTAACTTCTAATTGCTCAAGTCTAGAGATAAAATTAACAACTCTATTATCATAATAATTAGGTATTTTGATCTCAACTTGACCAGCATCAATCGCCTCAGCATAATAACCACCTTGTGGAGTATAACCAAAAGTTCCATTAATTACATCAGAAATTCTTTGTGCAGTAGCAAAATTAGGATTGGCTAAAACCAAAGTAACATGCTCATTAGTTGTAAAGCTCATAGGAACTTCTTTTTCAATTAAAGCTCCATTAGGAACTCTACCTACTGTGGTATGGTTCTGCCTTACTTGATTTCCGCCACCACCTTCGTTAAATCCCCCTATAGAAACAGGTCCTTGTGCTACTGCATAGACTTCATTACCTCCTGGTCCATGTAATGGAGTCATTAATAAGGTTCCACCTTGTAAATTGTCAGCATCACCAATAGAAGACAAGGTAACATCAATCTTACTTCCTTCATGAACAAAAGGAGGTAAAGTAGCTGTTACCATAACTGCTGCCACATTATCCATACCCAACTCTTCAGGGTCTACTATAATACCAAAATTGCTTAGCATATTCGCTACTGATTGTACTGTAAACTGACTACTATTACCATCTCCAGTTCCATTTAAACCAACTACCAGACCATAACCTAATAACTGGTTATCTCTAACTCCCTTAATTCTAGTAATATCCTTAATCCTAACTAAAGGATCATCAAGACTCTCTTGATCTGGGGTCAGGGCTAAAACAGACCCACTAAGAACACATATAATTAAGATTGTATAAAAAAATCTTTTTATCTTCTTCATCTTATCCTCTCTCCCTAGAAGAACCAATCTAAAATTCGATTGATAATACCTGGTCTTTGCTTATCACCAATTGCTCCTTTACCTTCATAATGAATATTAACATCAGCAACATAAGTCGAATCGATTGTATTATCAGCACTAATATCATCTGGTCTAACAATTCCTGTCATCTCCACTTCTTGCTTTTCACTATTTATAGTAATATGTTTTTTACCACTGATTTTGAAGTTGCCATTAGGTAAGACCTCTACAATCTGTACTGTTATCTTAGTATCTAAACTCCCACTACGACTTGTAGATCCAGTAGCACTATTAGTATCACTTTGATTGACACCAAAAGCTTTGATAAAGTTTAAGATACCAGTTCCAGCACCTACATTAGCCTGGCTACTCTGAGCTGCATCTGTACTTGCCTGTTGGCTTGCTGTAGTATTCTCCTGAATAATTATAGTTAAAAGATCTCCAACTTCATTAGCTTTATCATCTGTATATAATGATTCAGAATTATCATTCCATAAAGAATTAGCTTGAACATTATTGTTTAGTAGGAGCAAAGCACTAAATATTACAAATAACATACCTTTAACTAACCATCCCTGTTTAAACATTCTTCCACTCCTCTTTAATTGATAAGAACTTCTACCGTATCCTTAGCAATAACCTTAGCCCTAATTGTCTTTCTACTATTTATATTCTGAACTTTAATTATCTCTCCAAAATTCCCTTGTTGAAGTGACTTACCTACAGTACTTACCTCAACACCACCCACTTTAGCAACTATGGTTACCTCTTTCCATCTCTCTACCAGAGGTGGCATCTCTACCATACTCTTTAATAAAGGGCGTCCTCTATCCAAAGATATCTTCATTTTCTTACCATTTAAATCAGTATTAATATCAATAAACTGATGATTTAATGTATTAATCAATCTTTTCTTTATTTCAAATAAATCACCACTGATAAATTGGTCTTTTTTAATCTGTTTTTTTGCAACAAAGACCTTCTGTAAAATACCTACTTTATACTGGATATAGACCCTTCTATAAACCCTATCATCAATTATTATTTCTACAGGAATAGTAGTAGTACCTACTAAACTTCTCTGATAAAATTGGCCTATCTCTAATCTTAAATCACCATAAGGAACCATTATATCTTGAGGAGGATTTATTACATCAACCTCAATTTCTTGGGGACTATAGGGTAAAGAATCATAAATATAGTCCTTACCCAAAGCAATTAATTCATTAATCGATAGTTCCTTATAATCAGATATCACTGTGAATTGATAGGGTATATTAAGATTTACCTTAGTTAGATTAATCTTTAATGCCCTTAGAGCATAAATCACTTCATCGCGATAAACAACTCTTTGATATCCAGGTAGAGGTGCTTGTCCTAAATTAACATCATTCACCTTATTTTTGAAAGTAGCATCTCCACTTATAGAGGCAATATCATTTAATTTAATATTTACTCCCCTTACCTTAACTCTATTAGGGATAACTACCCCATTATTAGCGGCTAAGACACCAGTAGTTATTATCAAGAGTAATAAAAGCAGACTTACAACTGTTATTTTATTTCTCATTATTTAACCCCTATCTTCTTAGTGAGTTAGCTTGTTGTAACATCTCATCAGAAGCCTTAATAGCTTTAGAATTAATTTCATAAGCTCTTTGGGCAGCAATCATATCTACCATCTCTTCTACAACCTTAACATTTGAACTTTCTAAGAACTTCTGAGCGATAGAGCCATAGCCATCTTGAGCTGGTATGCCAAGCATAGCCTCACCAGAAGCAGCTGTTGCCTTGAAGATATTCTGTCCCATACTTGTTAACCCTGCTGGGTTAGAAAAGTTAACTAACTCAATCTGTCCAGCATCTTGAGGTTCATCATTGCCTGGTTCTAGATAGGATACCATCCCTTCTTCATTAATCATAATCTCTTTAGCACTAGCTGGAATGTTAATTACAGGTTGTAGTAGATAACCATCAGAAGTTACTACCTGACCATTACTATCTAATTTAAAGGAACCATCTCTAGTATAGCCAGTACTTCCATCTGGTAAACTAACTTGGAAGAAACCTTTACCTTCTATAGCCAAATCTAGAGGATTTTCTGTAGATTGTAATGGCCCTTGTCCAAATAACTTTTGAGTAGCTGCTGGACGAACACCGTGACCAACCTCTATAGATGTAGGTACTTGTGACCCCTGACTATTAGGTGTTCCTGCTTGTCTTAAAGTTTGATACATCAAATCTTGAAAGCTTACCCTTGATTTTTTAAACCCACTAGTATTAACATTTGCTAAATTATTAGAAATTGTATCCATGTTAAGCTGTTGAGCCCTCATTCCTGATGAAGCACTCCATAATGATCTAAGCATCTCTTTACTCACTCCTTAATAATTTCTATATAAGTATATTTATCTTTAATTTAAAAATAATTTTAATAACTTATTTACCCCTTGCTATACTTTCCCTACTTCATTAACTGCCTTACCTATAGTATCATTATGAGCTTGCATTACCTTTTGATCAGCTTCATATAATCTACTATTATCAATCATTTTAACCATCTCTTGTACAGCATTGACATTAGACCCTTCTAAGAAGCCTTGTACGATCTCTCCTGTAGCTCTAAAAGTTCCACCAACTTTTGGCCCTCTTCTAAATAATGTATCTCCTTCTTTAATCAATCCTGACTTATTAGCAAAACTTACAATTTGAATCCTATCTAAAATCCTACCATCAACTACTATATTATTGCCATCTAGATTGACTTTACCTCCATTAGGAACCTGTATTATACCACTTTCCCCCATAACTAGATCACCCTTTTGAGTAACAACTTGTCCTTGATTATTTAGTGTGAAGTTACCATTACGAGTATATTTTATACCTTGTGGAGTCTGAATAGCAAAGAAACCTTCACCTTTTATTGCCCAATCAAAAGTATTTTCAGTCTCTTTAAAACTACCTGTATCAAAATCATTGGCTATCCTATCTATCCCTACTCCAGTACCAACTTTTCCTATAGTAGTGACATTATTATAAATCTTATTTAATAATTTATTAGAAAAAGACTTTTCAATTGTTACCTGCTTTTTATATCCTGCTGTATTGATATTGGCTAGATTATTAGAAATAGTATTATTCTTCAATAGGGCATTCTCCATACCCGCTGCAGATGTATATAAACCTCTTATCACATAAAGCCCCCCTTTCTCAATTAACCTTATTTATTGAATTATACATTTAAATCAAAAATCCTTTATATTAATTGAATTAAAAAAAAAAGAGATTGGTATAACTACCAACCTCTCGACATTAATTAGATATTTTCTCTTTTAAGTATTTTTTTCTAGTAGCCTCTCCACCTCTAAAGTGCCTTTCAGATTTATTATATTCTAGAATACCCTTTATTTCATCAGCTAATTGAGGATTAATCTTATCTAACCTTTCAGTAATATCTTTATGAATGGTACTTTTGCTGACCCCAAATACTTTAGCAGCCTGTCTTACTGTTGCTTTAGTTTCAATTATATATTCAGCAACTTCCATTACTCTACGATAAATATAATCTTTCATTAACTTGTCCTCCTTAAAAGTTCAAATCTTAATATATACATATGATATTAAGGAGGACAATTATTCTAAAAAAAGTAAATTATTTTAAATATTGTAAAGGGGATATTCTCTTTTCTTGTCCATCTTCTACTTTAATTACTTCAAAGTGGAGTCTGCTCTGATCACTTAGTCCACTATCACCAACTTCACCTACTGCTTGACCTGTATTAATTTTCTCTCCTTCTTCTAGATAGGCATTCTGTAAATTTCCATATAAGGTTTTAAAATTATCATTGTGTTTAATAACGACAGTTGTACCTTGGTAATCATCTTTAATTACCTCTTCTACTATACCAGCTTGGACCGCTTTAATCTTTGTACCTATTTCGGCTTTAAAGTCTACACCACTATTAAACTTCCATGCATCTAAAACTCTGTCTTTATAAGGTTCATTCCAAGATAAGATAATATCACTGTCAATAGGCTTAATTAAACTACCAAAAGTTTTAAGATTTGTTGGCTTAGCTGTAACCTTGATAGCTGGAACATCTTCTTCTACATCAACATTATCATCTTCAGCATTGTTTAAAGTCGAAGGTATAGTAATCTCTTCCCGATCTAACTTATAATTATCTAAATTATCATCAGCATCTATTATCTGCACCTTTGCATCCTGCTCCTTGCTACTTGTTCTTTCAAAGTGTGGTTCTTCTGTTAATGAAAAATAATTTTGCTGATAAACGGCATAGATACCACCTAAAACCATAAAAAAACTAATTACAAATAGATAAATCCACTTCCATGATTTTAAGCCTTTAATCTGATCCTTTAACTTAATCTTCTTTTTGTCTAAAATAATAGAAAAGGGCCATTTTTCAAATTTTTTACTCATTAAACTCACCTCCAAAATTATAATATCCAGAAGTGAGTTTTTTATACATGTAGTTAATAAATTACCAAAATATTTTTAATTGGGTCTTTGGATAATAATGTAATAATATCTCTTTGAAATTATATTTATTCTTTGCCATTCCATTAGCACCATACTGGCTCATACCTACACCATGACCATAGCCAGAAGTCTTAAGCTTTAAAAATTTCCCCTCTCTTTTTATAGTAAAGTTAGTAGAAGGTAGCCCTAACTTCTTCCTAAAGTCTTTACCCGTAAAGAATCTATTACCTATCTTTAAGCTTAGTACCCTATGACTAGAACTTCTTTTTATTATCTTAATATTGTCTAAATCTCTCTTTTCGAGATCTAATACATGGCAAATATCATTAATAGAGTAAAACTTCTGCTTGCTATAATAAGGCGAGGACTCTTCATAATAGCTAGGTACACTCTTTAAATAGGGTACAGAATTGCCCCAAACAGCTACTGCATCTTCTGTATAATCTCCACTACTTGAATGATATACTGCACTAATTAATTTATTATCATACATTAATACCAAACCCTTAGTCTCTTCAACTGCTGCTGATACCTTTGACCAATAGAAGATATATTTGTCCCCCCATCTATCTTTTAGCTCCTTCTTAGAAAGCCATGCCTGGTCACGGTTACTGTCAGTAGTTAATTCTTTAGATTTTAATTTTTTGAGAGTATAGGTTCGAGCTGCTACAGCTTGAGCTTTAAGAGCCTCTATCTCAAATTTAGCTGGCATCTCAGCAGCAACTACTCCTTTAAGATATTCATCTATATCTAATTTCATATAATTTTCTGTCTTAATGTTATAGATATCTATTTTATATTGATTAAAGTGGAATATATTTAAAGAAACCACAATAAAAGTCGGAATAATAATTATAGATATTAAATTAAAAATCATAATAAATAATATTATTTTCCTCAATATCCCTCCTCCTAATAAGCTAATTACTAATATTTATGTAAGAAGAGTACTATGATATTATAGAATTAATTTACAATTAATTCTAATCTACAACTACTTATTAAGATTTATTAGTAATTATATTAGTGAGATTTAAAAATATCTTAATAGAGAGAGTGTGCGACACTTTCGAGTTGATAGTTGATAGTGTGTAGTGGATAGTTAAAAGACTAAAAACCTATGTTTAAATGATTTTGAACTTAACTGTCAACTATCAATTATCAACTATA